>CALAMQ010000162.1 GCA_937925815.1 uncultured Granulosicoccaceae bacterium
GCACCAATAAGTGTCACTGAGCGTCAAGAAAGAGTCGCCCGAAGGCGATATAATGCAAGCTTAGATATATTTAGGCACGATATTTTCCTTTTTAATTCTTATAGTTAGCGCAAACACCTACCCATTTTCTATTTCTAACAATAATCAATTTAGCCTTGACGCAATGCACAATCATTACTAACATTGCAGCTGGTGTTGCTCTTCCAGCAAAGATCAACATCTCCTCCATCCTCCTTTTGGTGTTTTGCCGCCTGGTTTTAGGCGGCATTTTTTTTGCGCGCGTCTTTTGTTTCTCAGCTCGCAACCCAAAGAACCAAGGGCATGGAAACAGTCACACAAAACACCACCCTGCTCTCACGCACCCTCGACGGACTGGCCAAACTCTGGCGACAGAACACGTCGAAGGGGTTGGCTGCAGAACCGTTACACATCAGCCCTTACTTGCACGACGACGAACAGCCACCGCTGCTCGAACTCATGCGCGACTGTCTGAGCGGCCGCGGCGGTGAAGTGACGGCCAGACACCGAGCAGCCAAGCTCGGTGAGACTTACCTCGTGCTCAACGCCGAGGGCAGACGCAAAATGCTGCAATTGCTCGCAACGCAGTTTCCACTGGACCGCGAAGCGATTAACGACGCGGTGATCAACCTTTTTGACTCCGACACGCCGGGTGACGAACTGCAAGCCGCACAAACCTTGCGAAACTGCCTACGCCCGCCTCACATGCGGTTGTTGACTCAATTCAACGCGCTGCCACAGGGTGTGAAGTTCCTGGTCGACATGCGCGCAGATTTGATCCAGAGCAAGCAAGACGACTCCGCCTTGCGGGCGCTTGATGAAGATTTGAAGCGCCAACTCAAGAGCTGGTTTGATGTCGGCTTTCTCGAACTTCGGCAAATCACATGGCAGGCTCCGGCGGCGCTGCTCGAAAAGCTGATTGAGTATGAGGCGGTGCACCCCGTTGCCGATTGGCAAGACCTCAAACATCGCCTTTCTGAAGACCGAAGATGCTTCGCCTTCTTTCACCCACAGATGCCGGATGAACCGTTGATTTTCATTTGGGTTGCGCTGTGCGATGGCATCGCCGACAACGTGCAAACGCTGCTCGACCCAGACACACCGAGTTTCGATGCCAGCGTTGCAAGCACGGCGATCTTTTACTCCATCTCAAGCACGCAGCCAGGTCTCGCGGGCGTCAACCTTGGCGACTTTTTGATCAAGCGCGTGGTCGAGCGCCTTGTCAGTGAGTTGCCGGCACTGACCACTTTCTCGACGCTCTCCCCCATTCCGGGTTTTCGCAAATGGGTCACGGCCTTCCTCAGCCAAGATGAGGCCGCGCCATACATTGAGACCGTGCCGCCTGAATCATCATTGTGGCTGGGAGACTCGTCTGTTGCCGATTGGCTCACTGGTGGCAATTGGCTCGATGATGCCACCGAGCGCCATTGCGCAGAGACCGTGCTCACACCACTTTGCGCGAGGTACCTCTGCGATGAAAAACGGGGCAACGGCGTCTCTGCAGCGGACCCCGTGGCCCATTTCCATCTGAGCAACGGTGCGCGCGTTCACCAGATCAACCGCTACGCAGATCGCTCAGCGCGCGGCATTAAGCAGTCGTATGGCCTGATGGTGAATTACCTCTATCAACTCGACGCCATCGAGGATTCGCACGAGTCCTACGTCGAACAGGGCGAGATCAGCACCTCCGACGCGGTGCGCAAGATGCTCCGTCACGGCTGAGTGACGCGCCAAAGGACAGGGCACAGATCAGTCTTTACCAGAGCGTGCGCACTTGCCGACGCGCCTCACGCGGCGTTTGACTGAAAAGCGCACGGAACGACTGACTGAAATGGCCGGCTGTGGCAAAACCACAGGCAAGGGCTATTTCGATGATCGGCATACTGGTTTGCTGCAATAACTGCATGCTGCGGTGCAGACGCAGGTTCAAGTAGTGGCGCGATGGCGTCGTTTCCATGTAGCGGCGGAACAGGCGCTCCAGTTGCCGCCTAGAAATACCAACCGCATCGGAGAGCTCTGTCGCCGACAGCGGTTGCTCGACATTCGCCTCCATCAATTCAATTGACTCGAGCAGCGCGGGATGACTCACTCCTGTGCGCATGCGCAAGTCCATGCGCTGTGGTTCGCGTCCGAGCCGAATCGCATTGTGGATCAACATATCTGAAATTTCGGCAGCCAGCAGGGTGCCGTGTTCCTCTTGTACGACAGCGAGCATCATGTCCATCGCTGCAGTGCCGCCAGCGCAGGTAATGCGGTCTCGGTCACGTTCAAAGAGTTCTTGCGAAACCACAATATCCGGAAATTCCTCGATAAAGCCCGGAATCACTTCCCAGTGCAAGGTGCAGCGGTAACCTTGCAACACGCCGGCTCGCGCCAACAGGTAGGTGCCTGTGTCAACCGCCACCAGTGTGGCGCCTGCGCTGGCATGCTTACACACCCATGCTGAGGTCAGGCGGTCGCGGTAGCTGAAGACGTCGTGCGGTCCACACATCACCGCCAAATCCGCGCTGCCACCGTCCTGTTGTCCACCACTGACTGCCACCGTCAAGCCGTTGTTTGCCAGTGCCGGTTCACCGTGGGTCGAGAAAAACTGCCAACTGAAGAGCTGCTCACCACTCAAGCGGTTGGCCAGTCGAAGCACTTCGAGGACTGAGGTGAAAGGCATGAAAGCAAAGGTGTCGACGAGCAGGAAATGGACATGAATTTTTCCGCGCTCGGTGTGCACGCCAAACGCACCGAGACGTTCCGAAGCTGACGCACTTTGATGATCTGTACTCACCGACATTCTCCTGCAACAGCTCGATCGCGCGCCGCTGAAACGTATCAATTGGCAGTCTAAACGCCCTTGCAACAATCACAAAGTGTGGCTTGTCGCAAGGAATGGCACCAACCCGACAGAGCTTGGCGCAACGTAGACACTGCGCGACGCGGCGCAGTTTACAATCATATGCCTAACGCTCAACGATTTTCTGAATTGGACACCATGGCAGTCAAACTCGGCATCGATACCGGCGGCACCTACACTGACGCTGTGTTGCTCGACGATTCGCAAGTCGTCATCGCAGCGGCAAAAGCCCTGACAACCAAACACGATCTGTCGCTCGGCATTGGGGAGGCAATCGCAAAGGTGTTGCCGCTGGCGCAAGACAGGTCGATTTCGCTTGTTTCGCTTTCCACCACCCTTGCAACCAACGCCATTGTCGAGGGTGAAGGCGAGCCAATATGCCTGATCCTCTCAGGCTTTCGCGACAGCCACTTGCAACGCCAAGACTTGCGCGACACCTTGCACGGACAACCCGTGGTGTTGATCAGCGGCGGCCACGACGCCAATGGCCAGCCCGCGGCTGCGCTCGACACCAATGCCGTGTTGAACGCAATCGACGCCCACGCAGGCTCGGTCTCAGCCTTTGCAGTCTCGAGCGTGTTTGCAGTTCGAAATCCAGAGCACGAGCTGCAAATACGCAACCTCATCGCCGAACACTGCGCATTGCCAGTCTCCTGCGGTCACCAACTCAGCGCGGCACTGGATGCACCTCGGCGCGCTCTGACTGCCGCCATCAACGCGCGCTTGCTCGGCATACTCGACCGCCTACTCAACGCCTGCGATGCGATCCTCGTCCAGCACGGTATCAGCGCGCCGCTCATGGTGGTCAAGGGCGACGGCTCGTTGATCAGCCGCGCGGTGGCCGCGAACTCCCCCGTTGAGACGATTCTGTCAGGCCCCGCCGCAAGCTTGGTCGGCGCGAGCCACCTCAGCGACCAACAAACGGTCTACGTCTCCGACATGGGCGGCACCACCACCGATATCGCACGCTTGGTTGATGGTCGGCCGAGGCTCGATCCACTGGGCGCGATCGTTGGCGGGCACCGCACTTTGGTTGAGGCCGTGCACGTACAGACCTATGGGCTCGGCGGAGACTCACACATTCAATTCAATCGTGACAGCAAGGGCCTCGACATCGGTCCGAGGCGCGCCATCCCGATCAGCTTGCTCGCAACTGAGTACCAAACTGTGTTGCCGGTGTTGCGACACCAGGCCGACAACCCTTGGCCGCGAACGTGGGATGGCCAGTTCGTGGTTAGAAAACGCGCTCTGCCAAACGGCATGTCGCTCTCGCCCAAGCAGCTGTCCGTGTGGAACGCGCTCGCGGATGGGCCCATGGCCTTGAGTGAACTCTTTGAAGACCAGACCCTTGATCACACCGTAGCGAGACTTGAAGCACTGGGACTCGTAATCAAATCCGGGTTCACCCCGAGTGACGCGAGCCATGTACTGGGCTTGCACGACGCTTGGAATGCTGAAGCCGCCACACTCGCCGCCAACGCGGTGCGACGCTACGCCGCTGGCAACCTTGGCCAGAACTGGGCCGACGTCCAGGCGCTCGCGCAGGATGTGCTGACGCAGGTCTCGAGAATGACAGCTAACTGCCTGACCCGAAGCGCACTGAGCGACACCCTGCCACAGGGCGCGCCTGGCAGTGATGGCGTGGTCACCGGTGCACAACAAGTTTTGATCGATCTCGCACTCGCGCCGCCCAAAGACGCAAGCCTGGTTCTCAGCTCAAGGCTTGCTGACCCTGTGGTAGCACTCGGGGCGCCGGTCAAAAACTACTACCCAGCGGTCGGCGAGCTCCTGGAAACCGACATCATCATCCCCGAGCACGCCCACGTCGCCAACGCCGTCGGCGCTGTGGTTGGGGTGGTCAGGCAACGTGCGCACGCAACCATCACCCCGATAGACCGTGTTCGAGTGCGCGCACACGCGCCACAAGCGCAACAAGAATTCGACTCACTCGACGCCGCAGCCAAATGGTGTCTGGCGCAGACCCAGGCCGAGGCACGTGCTCTGGCTCACGCAGCTGGTAGCGACGTGGTCGACGTCGAGACAACCCGCGATGACAACGTGGTTGAGAAAGACGGCGAGTGCGTTTTTTTCGAAAGCCAGATAACCGCCACTGCCACCGGCCGACCCGCCACTCTCAGAGACACAGCAGCATGATCGATCTGCGCAGCGACACTGTCACCAAACCCTGTCAGGCCATGAGGGACGCCATGGCCAGTGCTGACGTCGGCGACGACGTCTACGGGGAAGACCCAACGGTTAACACACTCGAAAGCGAAGCCGCGGCCCTGAGCGGCAAAGACGCGGCGCTCTTCGCTGCCAGCGGCACACAAACTAACCTGCTCGCACTGCTGGCCCATTGCGAACGCGGCGACGAGTACATCGTCGGGCAGGATGCACACACTTACAAATACGAAGGCGGTGGCGCGGCCGTGCTTGGCAGCATCCAGCCGCAGCCGCTCGATTTCGACGACTCGGGCAAGATGCCACTCGACGCCATTGAAGCGGCGATCAAGGCTGACGACTTCCACTTTGCCAAGACGCGGTTGGTCGCCATCGAAAACACCCAGCACGGCCGCGTGCTGCCGCTGGACTATCTGCACGCAGCCGCTGAACTGACCGCGCGACACAGCCTCGCTCTACACCTTGATGGTGCTCGCGCCTACAACGCAGCCGTGGCACTCGACATTGACCTTGCAACACTGTGCGCCCCCTTTGACAGCGTTTCAATTTGCTTGTCAAAAGGATTGGGGGCACCGGTTGGATCGGTGCTGTGCGGTAGCAATGAGTTGATCGCGCGCGCGCGGCGCTGGCGTAAAATGCTCGGCGGTGGCATGCGCCAAGCGGGTACCGTGGCTGCAGCCGCCCGCATCGCCCTCACCGACGGGCCAACTTGGCTGATAGATGATCACAGGCGCGCGCGCGCATTGCATGGCGCGCTGAGTCAATTGCCGGGCGCCTCCGTGCGCGACGACTGGTGTCAGACCAATATGGTGTGGCTGGATTTTGACGACACCGTCGGTCCAGAGCTGAAAGCACATTGCCATGACAACGGCGTTGCAATCAGCGCCAGCCCGCGCGGCATCCGCTTGGTGACCCACCGCGACCTCAGCGACGACGACATCGCACAAGCCGCTGACGTGATCGGGCGCTTTTTCAACCGCTGACGTTCTCGTGGCGCCGCGCACCAAACTCACCGTGGCGCGTCACCGCCAACAACCTTTGGCGATCAATCGCCCGCACCACTCGACTGCGGGCGGATCACCAAACACACCGCCGCGGCCACCACTGCCATGCCAATGATGCCCTGCGTGCCCACTGTCTCATCAAACAGCCACCAGGCCTCGAGTGCCGAAAGCGGCGGCACCAAATAGAACAGGCTCGCCACCGTTGCGGCGGCGCCACGCTGAATCAGGTAGTTGAGCAACAACACCGCGACCACTGACAGCACCAGCACCAGCCAGATCATTGCCAACACCAAGTGCAGTTCAAAGGCAATCTGGGTGCGTCCCATGGCAAAAGCCAGTGCCATACAGACCACTGTTGCCGCACCGTATTGCACGCAGGCACCACTGACCAGCGGTGCGCCAGCGCAAAACCGTTTTTGGTAGAGCGTGGCGACCGAGATACCGATAAGCGCGATCACGCACAGTCCAATGCCGAGTGGCGCATGCGGCGCTGCAGGTGACCAACCGCCAGTGAGCCCGCGGTCGGTCAAGACCAACAGCAAACCAATAAAGCCAACGCTGACGCCCACCCACTGCCGGACCGTGACCTGCTCACGCAACCACCACACCGCAAGCACCACGGTCAACAGCGGCTGTAACCCGACGATCAACGCCGACATGCCAGCAGGCATGCCAAGCTGAATCGCACTGAACACGCCGCCGAGGTAGGCCGCGTGCAGCAGGCAACCAACGACGACTTGGTGGCCATAGAAGCTGAGCTCACGCGGCCAGGTGTGGCGCAATACCGCGTGAGCGGCGCACAACAGCAGTGCGCCAAAGCAAAAGCGCAAGCCCAGAAAGTACAGCGCATCGGCGTGCGGCATCGCAGCGCGAGCACCAACGAAGCCGGTGCTCCACAGCAATACAAACAACGCTGGCACCGCAAAACCAAGCCAACGAGACGACATGCACGCGCACCCCATTCAAACCAAACCACCACTCTAACAGACACAAACGTTGCAGCTCGCGTCAACCTTGTTGCCACCACTTGCCGCTGGCCAATCCACTGACGTATCGTGCACGGATGGCAACCGACCCACTCACCACCAGCGCGAAACACGAATTCCTATCTGGTGCGAAACACACCATCCCCATGCTGGTCGGCGCCATTCCTTTTGGTCTCTTATTCGGCGCTCTAGCCACTGCAGCCGGCCTGCCACTTTGGGCCACCCTTGCAACGAGCTTGCTTGTCTATGCGGGGTCAGCGCAGTTCATCGCCGTTGGCCTGGTCTCCCAGGGCACTGCCGTCGCGCTGATCATCGCAACCACTTTCATCGTTAACGCCCGCCACGCGCTCTACGCCGCGTCCCTGGTGCCGCACCTCAAACACCTGCGACAGCGCTGGCTGGTGCCGCTGGCCTTCACGCTGACCGACGAGACCTACGCGGTCACCATTCCGCGCTACAACCGCGCTGACAACAGCCCAAACAAACACTGGTTTCAGCTCGGCTCAGCTGCCGCCATGTACTCAAACTGGCAATTGTGCACCCTGCTCGGCGCGCTCGCCGGTGCGCAGTTCCAAGGTTTGGCCGACATCGGCTTGGAAGTGGCGATGGCAGTCACTTTCATCGGAATCGTCGTGCCGCTGCTGCGCAGCGCACCGATGCTGCTGTCAGCCGTCACGGCGGGTGTGGTCGCCCTGCTGTGCAACGGCTTGCCACACCAACTTGGGCTTTTCATTGGCGCCATCGCTGGCATTCTCGCGGGCTTCACGCTTGAGCAGCGTCGCGGTGCTTCCAGGTCCGAGCCATCGTGAGCAACACCGAACTGATCACGCTGATTGTCGGCATGTTCGCTGTGACCTTTGGCGTGCGCTACCCGCTGCTCGCCTTCAGCCGACGCCTGCAACTGTCCGGCACGGTGCTGCGCTTGCTCGCCTATGTGCCGCCCGCCGTGCTGAGCGCAATCATCTTCCCGATGGTCCTCCAACCAAATGGCGAACTTGAGTTGAATGCTGGAAACCCCTACCTCTACGCCGCAGTGGTGGCTGTCGCGACAGCCGCACTGCGCGCGCCATTGGTCGCGGTGATTCTGGGCGGCATGACAGCGTTCTACGCCGCACGCTTTATAATTCTGGCCTGAGCCGGGGCGGCCACACTAGCTCAACATCGCAGCCACCACGGCCACCAAGGTCATGACGAACAAAAACCACTTCAGCGTGCGCGGCTCAACCTTGATCGAGATCTTGACCGCCAGCCAAGCCCCGGCACTGCTGCCGAGCGCGAGAATCAAGCCCGGCACCCACGCGATCTGGCCGTTGTAAATAAAAATGGCAAGCGCCACAACCGTGAAGCCCACCGTGCACAGAATCTTCAGCGCATTGGTTGAGACGATGTCGTAGCGCAGCGTACCTGCCAGCGCCGCAATCAAGACAAAGCCCACGCCCGCTTGCACAAAGCCACCGTAAAATCCCGCTGCAAATAACGCAAGTGCAGCCCCACGCGTCTCGCTGACCCGGCGCGTCGGCGTGCCGGGTTCTGGCATCACCACAGACGGCTTGATCAGCATCAATGCAGCCATACCGAGCATGGTCAACAGCAGCGCGGGTTTGAGCAGCGACACCGGTGCAAAGCTCGCAACCGCTCCGCCGACCAGCCCGCCGAGCACGGTGGGCACCAGAATGCCCTTGAGGTCACCTGTGGGCAGCTTGTCGTTGTCATGAAAGCCCTTGAGGCCTGCAAGCGATTGCATCATCACACCGACGCGATTGGTCGCGTTGGCAATATCTGGGGGCATGCCGGAAATCATTAACGCCGGAATCGTGAGATTGGAGCCGCCACCTGCAAGCGTGTTAATCACACCGGCCACAAGCCCGAGCACGAGCAGCAACAGGCCAAATCCTAGCGAGACTTCATCCACCGTGATGTTCCTTCATGTTGTGGGGTGACGAGACTGTGCGATTTTTCGCACCTTTGACGTCAAAGATAAATCTGTACCGTGCACATCAGCTGATATGTGTTGGCCGTCTGTCCTGTCTGCGCCGGTGTCAGTGCGACAACACCACTGCGGCGCCGTCGACTGCTTGCTCTTCGAGGTTATTGCCAGGCCCAAGGCGGTCAACCACGATAAAATCTGCCGGGTGCCCGAGCACCATCTGGTAGTGGTGCCAGGTGTTGCGGTGAAAGTTCACCCCTTGTGATCCGTTTGAGACGAAAAGCTGCAAGTCATCGGCTTGGACTCGCGCAGACGCCGGCGCCACCAGCACCAAAAAGCGCACCGCGCCTAGCGGGTAGAACAGCTGGCTCCCGAGCGGGTGGCGCTCGAGCCGCTGCACCCGGTGCGGCAGCGGTATGGGGGAGGAACGAAAGAGATTCACCGCAACCCGCCCGCCGCCTGTTGCAACATCAATGTGCGCGAGGTCATTGAAACGGGTGGTCAGGCCATCGTTGATTGGGATTTGCTCGGCACGATCAAGCGACACCACCTCGCCGAAGGGCGCAAACGTCGACTGATCAAGCGGCTTTGGCCGCAGTTCGCGCGCGCTCATGGCGCGTGGGTTGCCAGTGGCATGTGACGGTTGACGTCTTTATACAGCAAGTACCGAAAGCGGCCGGGCCCAGCGGCGTAACAGGCTTGCGGGCAGAAGGCGCGCAGCCAGAGAAAGTCTCCGGCTTGCACTTCGTGCCAGTCGGTATTGAGTTTGTAGACGGCCTTGCCCTCAAGCACAAACAAGCCGTGCTCCATGACGTGGGTCTCTTCAAAGGGGATATTGCCGCCCGGCTCAAAATTCACAATGTTGACGTGGAAGTCGTAGCGCAGGTCGTCGGGCTCGACAAAGCGGGTGGTCGACCACGCCCCGTCGGTGCCGGGCATGCTAACGGTTGTCGCGTCGCGCTCGTGGCTCACGAACGCGGGCGGCGCGTCGACGCCCTCGACGCATTGCCAACGCTTGCGCACCCAGTGCCAACGCGCGGCAGTGTCGCCGGTGTTGTGAAGTTGCCAAGCCACGCCCGCTGGCACAAACGCGTAACTGCCCGCAGCCAAAGTGTGAGTGGCGCCCTCGAGCGTAAGCCGCAAGCTGCCATCGGTGACATACAGCACGCCTTGCGCGAGTGGGTCGCTCTCTGGCTGCTCACTGCCCCCACCTGGGGCGAGCTCGCAC
>CALAMQ010000163.1 GCA_937925815.1 uncultured Granulosicoccaceae bacterium
GGGATGTTGTAGGCGTTGAGGGTTGCGACAAATGCAAGGATGGATCCGACCACTACTGATGCCACAACAAGCTCGGCCCACACTGGCTTGACGGCAAATCCGTGTCCGACTTTGACTTGCCTGCCGCGCCATTGCACGGCCAACGCCAGCACGCACGCGGCCAGGCCCACGATCCAGCTCCAGGTGGTGCCGAGGGTCCCGTTGGTGCCGCCAAAGACCATGAATCGGCTGTCGAGTGGGCCGATGGTTTGACCGTCTGTGAGATACCACGCGACGTTCCGCCAGACCAAAAAACCGCCGAGTGTCACGATGAAAGCGGGGATGGTGAGGTAGCCGATCATCCAGCCGTGAAAGGCACCAATCAGCGTGCCGGTGAGCAAGCCGACAAGCAGCGTGATCGCCCAAATTGATGGGTTGTCGAGCCCCAGACCAAGCACAAAGGGCAGGATTTGCGTTTGTGTCATCGCCATCACCGCTGAGCTGGTCGCGAGCAAGGCGCCGACGCTCAAATCGATGTGTCGCGTGACAATCACAAACACCATGCCAGACGCCATGATCGCGACTGACACCGTTTGTATGGATAAATTGAATACGTTTCGCGGCGTGAGAAAGCGGCCGTCTGTGAGGATGTTGAATCCAATACATAACACCACCAACGCGCCAATCATGCCGAGCAAACGGCTGTCGATGTCGAGTTGTTGCAGCAGGCTGCGTTTGGCGGTGGGAAGAGGGGGTTGAGACGGTGTGCCCGTCATTGCAAGCTCCAATGCGGTGTTGTTGAGGGGTGCGCGCGGCCCTGCGATGGAGGGCCGCGCGGGTTCTAGCTCAGGCTATCAATTGCAAGGCGCTGGGCCGTTGCTGACACCTTGGCAGAGCGCTTCTTGGCTGATCCAACCGGCGTCGACCACATCGCTGAGGTTGGCGGCGGTCACAGGCACGGGTGCGAGGAACATGGAAGTCATCTCTGTGCCCGCTGGAGACGTCCAGCTCGCGGCGCCATCGACGTCTGCCATGGCGCTGCCGCCGGCGAGTGCAACCGCAATTTCACCTGCTGAACGACCGAGGTCACGCGCGTCTTTCCACACGGAGACAGTTTGCGTGCCTTTGGCAACACGGTTCAGTGCAGCGTGATCGCCGTCTTGACCAGACACTGGAATGCCTTCCATGCCTTGAGCTGTCAAGGCTGCCACAGCGCCACCGGCGGTGCCGTCATTTGATGCGACCACAGCGTCAACGCCGTTGTCCGTAGCGGTGAGGATCTGCTCCATGTTGCGCTGAGCATTGGCTGGCAACCAACCGTCGGTGTACGCCTCGCCGACGATTTCGATGTCGCCCGCGTCGATGGCTGCTTGCAGCACTTCTTGCTGGCCGCCGCGCAGGAAGTCCGCGTTGGGGTCAGTTGGTGAGCCTTTGATCATCACGTAGCGACCACTTGGTGCCGCTTCGAGAACCGCGCGCGCCTGCATGCGGCCGACTTCGATGTTGTCAAAGGTGAGGTAGAAGGCGCGGTTGTCTTCGATCAGACGATCGTAGGCGATGACCGGAATGCCTTCGTCAGCGGCAGCCTGCACTGCGGGACCGATGGCCTGCGCGTCTTGTGCGAGGATGATCAGCGCATCGACACCCTGTGCAATCAGGCTTTCAATGTCAGCGAGCTGCTTGGATGCCGAAGACTGCGCGTCAGCTGACAGGTATTCAGCCCCGCCGGCCTCCAGAGCGCCTACGATGGCCGCTTCATCAGTCTTCCAGCGCTCTTCCTGAAAGTTGGACCAACTGACGCCGACGGTCAGGTCGGCGGCTTGTACGTTGACGGATACCAGAGCGGCCAGCGCCGCGGGTATGAGTGCTTTGCTTAGTTTCAAGGTTATCTCTCCCTATTGGTGGTGCACGCGCCGAACCCCGATTTGAGGAACAGTCGGTGCAGTATATTTATCACTATTTATTTTGGATGGCAAATTAAATACTATGTCCCGGTGTTCACAGCGTTAGAGTTGTCACGCTCGGTCGAATCCGCGTGTCAACACAGGGGAGCAAGCAGGTGACTGAACCCAATACCCACATCGTCGAGCAGCGCACCAGCGCCCGGCGAATCGTGATGGATGCGATACGCGCCGGCGATGGCCTGGCGCGTGTTGATATCGCAGAGCAGGTCGGTCTTAGCCCGGCCTCGGTCACGGCGATCACCGCAGAGATGCTCGGTGCCGGGTTGATCGAAACCGTGGGTGGGGAGTCCGGTGCGGCGGGTGAAGCCAAGCCGCGCCGTGGTCGGCCGAGGGTGGCTCTGAAGGTGCGCGGTGCGGCTTGTCGGGTCGCTGGTCTTAAGATTGCGCGCGAGTCCATTTCAGCCACCGTGCTGGATTTCGAGGGCAATGAATTGGTGTCCCATGTGCACCAGTTGTCGACGGCCTTGCTGACGCCGATGGAGCTTGCACGCGTCGCTGCTGCCGTGCTGGATGAGACCTGTGCGGAAGGTGGGTTTGGCCGCGCAGACTTAGCCGGGGTCGGCATCGGGCTCGCGGGATTGATAGATGCGCGGCGGGGTTTTGTGTATTGGTCACCCTCGCTCAATAAACGCAATGTGGATCTGGGCACGTTGTTCAACACGCTGTTTCAGTGCCCAGTTTTTATCGACAACGACGCCAACCTGATTGCCAAGGCTGAACAGTTGTTTGGACTTGGCCGAGGCGTTGCCAACTTCATCGTGTTGACGGTCGAACACGGCGTCGGCATGGGAATCGTGATCGATAACCAGATCTACCGCGGTACACGGGGCTGCGGCGCCGAATTCGGTCACACCAAAGTACAGCTCGAAGGGGCGCTGTGTCAGTGTGGTCAGCGCGGGTGTTTAGAGGCCTATGTCGGTGACTATGCGCTGCTGCGCGAGGCACGTGTTGGCACACCGTTGAAGGACCTTCCAACGATGTGGCAGGCCGCGCAAAACGGGGATACCGTGGCGCGAGCGGTGTTCGAGCGCGCGGGCCGCATCTTTGCGTTGGGACTTGCGAATGTGGTGAATATTTTTGATCCCGATCTCGTCATTCTCGCTGGGCAACGGGCATCCTTTGATCACCTCGATGCGCGCAAGGCCATTGATGAAATGCGCTCGCACGTGGTGCAGGTGGATGCGACCAGCACGGAAGTCGCGGTCCATCAATGGGGTGATCTGATGTGGGCCAAAGGGGCCGCAGCGTATGCCATTGACGGGGTGACGGCCTTGCGTATCAACGAGTTGGCGGTTCACGGTGATTGATGGAGCGGTGTCTGTGGGTGGCCGGCTGCCGTGGATTGTGCTGCTGGGGTGGGCGCCGTTTGCGTTAGCGTTAGCGCCGGCGCGCTTTGTCGAGCGCGAGGTGCCGTCGCACGTGTACGCCGGGGGGTGGCACCATTTTGTCGGCGGAGGCGTTGCGGCGTTTGATTGCGATGGCGATCACTTCCCCGAGCTGTTCATCGCGGGTGGGGACACACCCGCGACACTTTGGCGCAACCAAACCGCCGGGCGCGGTGACGCGTTGCGCTTCAAGGCGTCAACACCGTCTGTGTTGTCGCTGACAGCGGTGACCGGCGCCTACCCAATCGACATCGACAGCGACGGCCTGCTCGACCTCGTGGTGTTGCGTGCGGGCCCTGATCAGCTGTTGCGCGGATTGGGTGATTGTCGATTCGAAGCCGTATCTGACGGGCTCGGATTCGAGAGCCCCGACCTCTGGAGCACCGCCTTCTCCGCCACATTTGAGCCTGGCAACACCTTGCCCACGCTCGCCTTTGGCACCTACGTTGACCGGGCGCACCCAGACGGCCCTTTCGGTCAATGCAGTGACACGCTGTTGTATCGGCCAGATGCGGGGCGCTACCGCACGCCCGAGGCTTTGAGCCCGGGCTTTTGTGCCTTGTCGATGCTGTTCACGGACTGGTCGCGCAGCGGCCGCGCCGATCTGCGTGTAAGCAATGACCGTCACTACTACGTGCGCGGTGGGGCAGAGCAATTGTGGGCGATGGAGGCTGTGCCGCGCTTGTATCAAGAGAGCGAGGGTTGGCAACGCTACCAATTGTGGGGCATGGGCATCGCGTCTCGGGACCTGAACGGCGACGGTTACAGCGACGTGATGCTGACGTCCATGGGTGATCAAAAACTCCAGTACTTTGACCTCGACAGCGGTGGTCCGGCCTACAAAAACGCGCCCTATGAACGTGGAGCCAGCGCCCACCGGCCTTACACCGGCGGTGATGGCAGGCCGTCGACCGGCTGGCATGCCGCGTTCGGTGATGCGCAGAACGATGGACTGGACGATTTATTCATCGCCAAAGGCAACGTTGATCAGATGCCCGACGCGGCATTGAAAGACCCAAACAATTTGCTGTTGCAAAGTGGCGATGGCCGCTTTGTTGAATCCGGCGTCGAGGCTGGGGTGGCGTCGCTCGCTCGCGGTCGTGGCGCGGCCTTTGTCGACCTGAACCGCGACGGGCTTCTCGATCTTGCGGTGGTCAACCGCCGCGCGCCGGTTGAGGTTTACGAGAACCGCTCCGCCGGCGGTGGCTGGTTGCAAATTCAGCTTGTACAGCCTGGACCGAACCCCTCTGCGGTGGGCGCCTATGTCGAGCTGCGTGACGGTGAGCGGCGCTGGTCCCGTGAACTGACCATTGGCGGCGGGCATGCCAGCGGTGATGCGTCGCCCTTGCATTTTGGTTTGGGTACGGCCGCCGACGTGGAACTGCGCGTGATCTGGCCCGATCAGCGAGCCTCGACGTGGCACCGCGTCACAAGCCGCCGTTCGGTGCGTGTTGAGCGCGCAGAGCCGAGCGGTTTGCTGATTACCGACTACTGATTTACTACTACTACTGATCTACTGGCAGGCCGCTCGGTACAGACTCCGGGACGCCCGCACTGCGCGCGCGCCAAGTTTCGTCTGTCAGGCTGTGCAGAAAGGCGATTAGATCGTCGACTTCGTCGTCGGAGAGATCGACCGGTTCGATGTCAATCGATTGCGCAATGGCGGCGCGCGCCGACGTGTCCTCCCACTCACGCCAATCGCTAACCTCGAGTCCGGCCGGCAGCACCGCTTGAGATGGGTCGAATTGTGTCAGAGACAGGACGGGATCGAGGTGGTGTCTGACCACGCCCTCGAGCGTGGCGAAAGCACCGGCGTGGCCGTAGGGCGCGGTCAAGGCGACATTGCGCAAGGACGGTGTGCGAAAACGGTAGCGGTCTTCGGCGCGGCCCGTGACGCGCAGCCGGCCGTCGTCGCGCGAGTGGGATTCAAAGCGCGCGGCTTTGCCAGGCCCCAATTGCGGCATGCCGATCGAATGAAACTGCTGGTCGGTTTGCAACCAACCGGTGTGGCAACTCGCGCAATTTGCTCGGCCGTAGAACATGCGGCGCCCGCGCTCGGCGGCGGCCGGCAGTGGGGTGTCGCCGCGCAGCGCTTGATCAAACGGACTGTTGTCTGCGCGCCATTCCACGGCGATGAAGTCTGCAATGACGTTGGCGATGTCGGCAAAGCCAATCTCTCGCTCGTCGCCGACTGCGTCGCGCAGCGCGTCACGGTAGGCCGGGATCTCGGTGGCCCGCTGCGTGATCAGCGCCCAGGCGCCGTCGGGTCCGGTCAGTCGGCCCTGACGCACGGCGGCAGCAATCGGGTTCTCGCTGTAGTGGCCAGCCATTTCATCGGGTGAGAGAACCGGGAACATGGCCTGCGCCGAAAGCGCTGATTCGAATCCGCTCACCATGTCGCCTCCGAGTGGCGTGCGAATACCACCGGGCTCACTTGGGTCGGCTTCCAGGCGGCCGTCGTGGAAAAAGGTTGTGAAGCTTGTGGCGCCGAGATTGAACAAGGCCTGGGCGTTGCGCGGAATGCGTTGCTCTGGCGGATTGTTCGGGTCAAGCTTGCGATGTTGTCCGAGGCCTATGCCGCCTTCACCCAGACCGAGAGACAGGCCGTCGCCGGTTGCGAGCGTCGGGTGGTGGCAGGTGGCGCAACTGATGTTGCGGTTGCCGGATATCACGGGGTCGTAGAACAACAGCCGACCTAGCGCCACCCGGTTGGGATCGCGCTCACTGAACTGTGGTCGCGGTCCGAGCAGGTCGTTCAGGGCGGCGGTGTCGGTGTTGGCCGGTGCGGCGGATGCAATGAACAGCAGCGCGCAGAGCACGAGCCGCGCGCGCGGATGCCAAGCGATTTGGAAGCCGTGTGTCACAGCTCGGCCTTCAAGCGTGGATAGAGTGCGGCAAAGGCCGCGTGTCCCTCGGTATAGGCCTCCAAGAGGTCCTGTCGGGGCTCGATGGTTTCGGCAATCTGTGGCTTGTGCAGGATGTCGCTCGGGTGCGTGTCGTGTTGGGTTGCCATCGCGAGCCGGGCTGCACCGAGTGCGGCGCCGAGTTCGCCTTGTGCTGGCATGTCGATTGGCAAGCCGAGTACCGTGGCCAAGGTGTCGAGCCAGAAACGCGATTGGGCGCCGCCGCCGAGTGCGAGAAGCCGGGTCGGCTTGGCGCCGGTGCTGCGCAGTGCGTCGAGGTTGTCGCGCAACCCGAAGGCCACGCCCTCCATCACCGCGCGCGTGAGATCGGCGGTTTCACTGGCAATGCCAAGCCCGGTGAAAGCGCCGCGCGCGCGGCTGTCGTTGTGCGGTGTGCGCTCACCGGAGAGATAGGGCAGAAAGCGCGTCTCGGAGGGGCCGGTCAACGGGCCCTCGACAGCATTCGCCAGGTCCGCTGGTGTGCTCCCAACCACGCGCGCAAGCCAATTGAGGCAGTCGGTTGCCGCGAGCATGACGCCCATTTGATACCAAGTGTTCGGCAGCGCGTGGCAGAAGGTGTGTACGGCACTCTCGGGGTCGGGTCGGTAGCCCGCGCGGGCAGTGAGCAACACACCCGAGGTGCCGAGTGAGACAAACCCGTCCCCCTCGGCGACGCAGCCCGCGCCCACTGCGGCGGCGGCGTTGTCGCCACCGCCACCGGCGACTTCGACAGGACCACTGAGGCCCCAGGCAGTCTTGAGCGACTCGCGCAATTGGCCGGAAGTCTCTGAGCCCTCAACCAGTCTTGGCATTTGCTCGGCGCGCATGTGGCCGGCCTCGAGCAGCGTGTCTGACCACCGCCGGGTGCCAACGTCGAGCCAACTGGTGCCGGCGCTGTCAGAGCAGTCGCTGACCGCCTCGCCAATCAGCCACAGGCGCAGGTAATCCTTCGGCAGCAGCACACGGGCGGTCTGTGCGAATACCTCGGGTTCGTGTTGCTCGACCCAGCGCAGCTTGGGCGCGGTGAAACCGGGGAAGACGATGTTGCCGCTGAGCGCGCGGCACGCGGGCAGGGCGTCGAGCGAGGCGGCCTCGGCCGCGGCGCGCGTGTCATTCCAGAGAATGCAGGGGCGCAGCACGTGGTCGCGCTTGTCGATGAGCGTGGCACCGTGCATGTGACCACTGAGTCCGATCGCACGGACTGCTTCAAAGGCGGTGCGGTGGTCTTGGCGAAGCTGCGCGACCGCCGATTCACAGGCGGCTATCCAGTTGGCCGGGTCTTGTTCGCTCCAACCCGAATGCGGGTGCGAGACGTCGTAGTGGGTGTCGGCTGCGCCGACAACCTGGCCGCTTTCGTCAACCAGAACTGCACGCAGGCCGGATGTGCCCAAATCGAGCCCGAGAAACATGGAGAACTCCGCGCGGCATCAGCCACAGAATTAATTTTATTGATAAATTAAACAGCCCATGTACCCGCTGTCAACGGTGACAATACGGCACTGTGGTTCAGGGTCGTTTCTTCAAGAGCACGTAGATCGCGCCGGTGCCGCCATCTTGCGGGCGGGCCGAACACAGCGCCAACACCTCCGGGCGCGAGGGCAGCCAGCGCGCGAGCAACTGCTTCAGGCGCGGGGCGTGATCGATCTGGCGGCGGCCCTTGCCGTGGATAATGCGTACACAGCGCAGGTCGCGATCGCGCGCGGCGTGGATAAACTCGGCGGTTTCAAGCCGCGCGGCGTCGACAGTGAAGCCGTGTAAGTCGAGTTCGGCCTGCACCGCAATCGCGCCGCGCCGCAATTTGCGCAGGACTTGTTGCTGAATCCCCGGTGCGGCGTAGCTCAGGTGCTCGCCGTCGAGATCGGCGTCGTTGTCGAGCTCGTGGGTGAGTAACTCGTCGATGACCGCACGGTCGTCGAGTTCTCTCTGCCGCGGTCTTGGTGACGGTTTGGGTTTGTCGAGTGGGGCATTGGGGTTGGACACCGGCCGCACATCTCCGACCGCTTGGCGGAAGAGCTCGGCGTCGTCTGCAGGACTCAGGTCTTCTTTTTTGGGATCGTCGCCGGATTTGTTCTGTCGGCGGGGAGGGAAGCGCATTGCGGGGTCAGCCGAGCCGCTTGAGCATGCTTTGGTGCTCGATACCGGCTTCCATGAAACGTTCGCCAAACCGTTCAAAACCGGCGTCAACGTAAAACGCCATGGCGTGTGTTTGCGCGTTGAGCACCACTTCCCGCGATCCCCGCTCGCGTGCAATTTCAATCAAGTGTTCAAGAACGGCGCGACCGGCTCCCTGGCCGCGCGCCTCACGCAGAACAGCCATGCGGCCTATGTGATCATCGGGGTCGAGTCGGCCGGTGGCTACCACCTGAGCGGCATTGTCGAGTGCGATGACGTGTCGGCAGGCACTGTCGCTGCCGTCCCACTCAAGCTCTTCAGGCACATTTTGTTCAACCACGAACACGGCGTGACGCACGCTGCGCACGGCGGCAACCGTGTCATCGTCGCGCCAATCGACCTCCTGTGTCTGCCACTCAATCGTCATCGGCGTCACTCTCCACAAATCCCAGTGCTGAGAGCGCCATTAGAAGCGCATCGGCACCGGGCACGTCAAGCAGCTGTTGCAATGACGCGCCCTGCCAACTGACGTGCTGGCACATTGCGGCGGCAACGGGCAGGTGGGTGGTGAAGGAGACGCCGCCTGCGAACAATGTAGCGTCTTCACCCATTGGCACAAAGGCGAAACGGATTTCGGGGTGGCGGCTCAGGCTGCCACCGGCGGCGGCGAGCGAGCGCAACGTCTCAGGTGTGATCTCCTGGCCGTGTAACGCCACGTCGGCCGCCCGGTCGGTCAAGAATTGGCCAATGAACTGATCAAAGGCTGTTTCATCGCCGGCCAGCACGTCTTGGAGCTGCTGACGCAGCGCAGTACGCGCATTCGCGCTGATCTCGCCTGGGCTGGTTGGCGGCGTGAAATTGGGGTCGCAGTAGAGCTTGTCGTCAGGCAAGGAGGCCGCGACATTGTCAGCCCATGCTGAAGCGAGGTCGCCCAGTGCCGGCGCGCGAAATCCAATTGACCACGTAATGCAAGGATCCAATGCGACGCCGTGGTGGGCGTAGCGCGGCGGCAGATAGAGCATGTCGCCAGGCTCAAGGGTGAAGACGTCGTCAAATTCCGGTGTCTCGATAATTTTGAGGTCGGCGCCCTCGAGCAACTGGTATCCGCATTCAGGCTCGGGCCCAATGTGCCAACTGCGGCGGCCCTCTGCTTGGAACAGGAAGACATCGTAGGCGTCGAAGTGTGGGCCGACTGATCCCCCCGGCGGTGCAAATGACGCCATGAGATCATCAATGCGCCAATCGGGAATGAAACGAAAGGGCTCGAGTGCCGCGCGAAAATCTGGCAGAACTTTCTCGAGGTCGGTGATCATGAGCGACCAGCCCTCGGTGCCCAGCCAATCGAATGTCTCAGCATCAAAGGGACCTTGTCGAAGCGTCCAGGGGCGCTCGCCACGCGATTCGAGC
Source organism: uncultured Granulosicoccaceae bacterium (assembly GCA_937925815.1). Classification (GTDB taxonomy): domain Bacteria; phylum Pseudomonadota; class Gammaproteobacteria; order CALCKW01; family CALCKW01; genus CALCKW01. The sequence continues at coordinate 9,751 of CALAMQ010000163.1, forward strand.
ACCAGGCGACTGCTCACCTCCGCTTCACAGGCGAGGCCGGCCAGTTCGTCAGCTGGCAGTGGGTTTTCGAAGCCAGGGAAGGCATTGCGGAACAGCAACGGACGTTGCTGCCAATAGTCACGTACAAATCGCTTGGCATCGATGCCATCTGGCCAGTTGAGGGTCGGTAACATGGGGTCGGTGCCAATTGAATCAGATGGTCATTATGCCAGCACAGCAGTTGGCACCGTCACTGCAGCATGTAAGCAAATGAGTGAATCACAACAGACTGACGCGATTGCACCCACAGGCCCTTTGAGGGTGGTGATCGCCTGTGTGGTGTCCCTGTGGATGGTGATGGGGGCCGTTGCCCACGCCGCCGGTGGTGGTGGCCCGTCTGGCAGTAGCGTCGCGGTGCGTGTGACCGTCACACCGGCGAATGACTCACTTGCGGAGCAGCTGCGCGACTGGGCTGGTCAGCCATCAGGTGAGCGCGACCGCGACCGCCGATTTTGGGTGCGTGAACTGCCTGAACGGTTACGACTCGCGCTGCAAAGTGAAGGCTGGTACGACCCGGATATCGAAGTCTCCGACGCCGCCACAGGCGTCGACATTCGCGTCAGCTCTGCGGTGCCAATTTCGCTGCGGGAAGTGGCAGTCTCGATACCCGGCGGACACACGCTCGCGCCAGGACTGGTTGCGTGGCTCGAGGAGGCCACGCCTGCGCTTGATCAGCAGCTTAAACACGCGCGCTATGAGTCGCTTCGCGAGGGGCTACTCAACCAGGCGATATCGCTCGGTTTTCTCGACGCCCAATTCACCCGCCAGCGCCTGTTGGTGTCGGTGCGCGAACGCGCGGCCACCATCGACCTGTCACTCGCACTTGGCGAACCTTACAAAGTCGGTGAGATCACGTTTGAGCAGAGTCCGATCCGACCAGACATCGTGCGCAATCTTGCGCCGTTTAAACCGGGTGACCGCTACACCGCCGACGCGCTCGCCGAGTACGCGAGGCGCTTGCGCGACGCGTCATTCTTCGCCAGCGCGCGCGTCGTGCCGGTGTTTGATCAGATTGAAGCGGGCACAGTGCCGCTGCGCGTGATGCTCGAACCGCGCAAACCCAACCGGCTGCGCTTTGGGCTTGGCTACGCGACTGATGTCGGGTTTCGCGTGCTCGCCGGATGGGACCGTTACCTGATTGATGAACGCGGTCACAGCCTCGCGCTCGACACCGAATTGTCCGCCTACCGTCGCAGTGCAAACCTCGAGTACCGTGTGCCAGAGAGCAAGCGACCGGCCACGCGGACTTGGTTGCTCTCTGCCGGCAGTTTGCGCGAGACCATCGATTCCACCGCGACCACACAGCAAAACGCGCGCGTGGCACGCGAGCGCCGCCACGGCAATGGTCTGGTGGACACAACCTATTTGCGCTATCAGCGCGACCGCGGTCTGCCAGACGATTCGTCAGTCAAATTTCAGGCCTTCATGGTGGGCGCTGAGTTGCAGCACGTCTCCTCGCTTGCCGTCGCGCCCGAGCGGTTGCTGGAACTGGGCAGTACCTTGCAATGGCTGGGCGCACACGAGAATGTCGGCGCAGACTTCAGTTTTACCCGTGCCTACGCGCGGCTCAGCGCCCGCTTGCCGATCAATTCTCAGCACAGCTTGCGCGGCCGTTTGGAGTGGGGGCAGTTGTGGCGTGCAGATATTCGCAACATGCCAATGTCACTGCGTTTTTTCGCTGGTGGCGATGGCAGCATTCGCGGCTTTGGACCACGCGAGGCGTCACCGCAAGACAGCGATGGTAATGTCACCGGTGGCGACGAGATGCTGGTCAATTCACTGGAATACGAGTACCGCTTGCGACCGGCTTGGGGACTTGCGGCCTTTGTCGACCGCGGCCGCGCCTGGGTCAGCGAGTCTGAAGCTGTGCGAACCGGTGCAGGGGTTGGGCTCCGCTGGTACTCGCCTGTCGGTCCGGTGAATCTCGATGTCGCGCGACCGGTCGCAAACGCCAATGGCGATGGCGATTGGCGCATTCACTTGACCATCGGGCTCTGAACGTGAAGCGGCTCCTGCGGGTATTGGCTCTGCTGGTCTTGGTGCTGCTGCTGGGTGCGGCTTGGTTGGTCGCGACGTCTGTTGGAAGCCGTTTTGCGATGGCGCGCGTTCAAGATATCGTGCCTGGCTTGTCGTATGAGAAAGCGAGCGGCACGTGGCTCAGGGGAATGCAATTCGATCAGCTGCAATTTCAAAACGGCGAGACCGAGATCATCGCGAGAGACCTCCGGTGGCGGTGGACCTTGTCGTGTGTCTTTGAGCGTGTGCTTTGCGTTGATGATGCGGTGGTCGGTGAGCTTGATATTAAATTGCCCGTGGCTGACGCCAAAGAGGAGGCTGCAAACGCGCCTGGCTTGTCCGATGTGGTATTGCCTTTTGGCCTGAAGATCGACTTGCTCGCTGTGCATAGCTTGCATTATGTGCAAGCTGAAGTTGATTTGCGTGTGACCGACGCACAAGCTTCACTGTCAATGGTTGAGTCGGCGGTGGTTGTCAATGCCCTCGACTTTGACTGGCAGTACGACGCAATGGGTGGGCAATTCTCTCTCCGCGGCGAACTCGAGACGACCGGGGACTACCCGGTGTCACTCAACGCCCAACTCGACACTGACGCTGGGCGCGTGGGGGAGTTATCGGTTCCAGCTTCTTCGTTGCGCCTCAAGCTCAGTGAGTCACTGGCGCAGTTGCGTGCCGAAGCCGTATTGGACGGTCTCGCAGACGCCAAATTGGACGCCCGTGTCGAACCCTTCGTGCAGCCACTGCCGTTGAACGCTGTGCTTGTCGTAGATGAGGCTCGCTGGCCTTTGTTGGGGGACGCGAGCGTTGAGATTGCACCTTTTAGACTGTCGGTATCGGGCGACTTGGAGACGCTTGAAACCGAGGCCAATGGCGTCGTCATAACTGATCAGCTCGACGCTGTCACGTTGGCCTTGCGCGGCGAACTTGCGCCGCTGCGTGGATTTGAAAACGGGGTGTTCGAAATCGGTGCGCTCAATGGACGTGCCAACGGAACGCTCGGAGTGCTCTGGCAGGATGGCCTCGCCGTGTCTGTCGAGACAATAGCCACCGAACTTGATATCGGACGTGCCGTGCCCGCGCTTGACGGCGAGATCGGTGGGCGTGTGAGTGCCTCGATACGGACGGTGCCAGAGCTGGATAATGCGTTGCAAATTGACGATATGGATCTTGAGCTCGGTGGCACCCTTCAGAACCGCCCGGTGCTGGCGCGAGGTCAAGTGTCATTGATCGGCGGTGAATTGATGGTCAAAGACCCAGGGCTCACGCTCGGGGTGGGTGACAACCGGGCTGTGATCCGCGGTCGTGCGGGTGAGACGCTGGATCTTGCGTCGACGCTCGACATCGTTGACTTCTCCCATCTGTTGCCAACGCTTGCGGGCTCGGCATCTGGCACGGTCACAATCAGCGGAGTGCGCGAGCGACCCACTCTACAAGCCGCGCTCGATGCGCGCGATATCGTGTCGGGTGCAACGCGTGTGCAATCACTGACGGTGCGCGCTGATGTGCGCGAGGGCGCTGAGGTCGACTCGACGGCGGACATCTCTTGGCAGGGGCTTGAGGCATCGTCTCAGCAGATTGGCGTTGGCGCTCTTACCTTGTCCGGTGTGCGCGCAGCACACACTGTTCAGCTCGATATCGACGGTGAGCTGGCGCGTGCTTCGGTTGCGCTCAGCGGCGCGCTCACCTCGGCAGTCACCGCAGTACCAGGTGGCGCAAAGGGCGCTGACAATTGGAACGGCAGCTTGGGTGAGAGTTGGCTTGCGTCGGCTGGTCATCGCTGGCAGGTGGAGCACCCGGTCAGTCTCGCCTACAGTGCGGGCGGATTGACCGTTGAGGCCCATTGTTGGCAATCGGCGCCAGCCAGTGTGTGTCTGAATAACGCGGCGACACTCGCGGCGACCGGCCAGGCGAGTGTGGGTATCAACAGTGTGCCGGTGTCGTGGGTCAATGCACTGCTGCCGGCGCAGACGGCACTGAGCGGTATTGTGGACGGTGTGGTCGACGCGACCTGGGTCAGTGGTGCCGTGCCTGCGATAAAGTCCGTGCTCCGGGCGGCTGATCTCAACATAAAATTGCCTAACGCTGCAGGCGAGCCGGTGTCAGTTGCGCTCGGCTCACTTGATCTTGAGGTCGCGCCGGTCGGCGGGGCACAGGGGCGGGATGATTTAAGGGTGTTGATCGGGACCGAGGGCGGTGCACTCGGTCGTGCTGACATCACCGTGCAGTTGCCGCTCGATAACCCGGCATCCTACTCGGCTGATGTTCAGTGGTCGGCCTTGAACCTTGGTTCATTACAACCCTTGTTGCCAGACTTGGATGCGTTGGCCGGCGAGCTGGTGATTGACACTGAAATCGTCGGCAGCGCCAGTGGGCCGCGCTTTGACGGCACCGCGCAGCTGCGCGGTGGTGAATTGCGCGGACTCGACTTGCCAACTGAATTACACGGCGCGCGGATGGACCTCACGCTGCAAGGGCAAACGGCGGATATCGACGGTGGTTGGCGGGCGAACGCGCAGTCCGCGAATGAGTCGGTCGCGCTCTCGGGTCGCGTTGATTGGCGTACTGATCCAAGCTTGCAGTTGCGTGTGACAGGGCAAAGTTTGCCCGTCGATTACCCGCCTTGGATTCGTGCCGAGGTTGACCCTGATCTCAACATCACGGTGTCAGCAGAACGCGTTGATGTTGGAGGCGTGCTGCGCGTGCCACGCGCGGATATCGATATTGTCGCACCCGAATCGCAGCCACCGACGCCGTCCTCTGATACGGTTTTGGTCGACGATCTCGATGGCGTGTCCGACGGTGACACGGCGGCGATGGCTATCGCCTTGGACTTAACTGTCGAACTCGATGACGAAGTCTCGCTCTCGGGATTTGGTTTTGACAGTCGGCTGCAGGGCGCGGTGGATGTGCGTGTGCCACCTGGCCAGCCGCTGCAACTTTTTGGCAACGTGAGCATTCTCGACGGCCGCTACCAAGCATGGGGGCAAGACCTCGGGATTGAGTTTGGCGAAATAGTCTTTACAGGCCCACCGAGCACGGCCGTGGTTGACGCCACTGCGTGGCGTGAGCTCGACACCGTGAGAGCGGGGGTTGCAATAAGTGGGCAGGTTGCATCGCCTGATGTGCAAGTCATTTCAGAGCCGCCGATGCCCGATCAAGAGGCCTTGAGCTACCTCGTGCTTGGCCGTGCCTGGGACGAGGCGGGCGACCGCCAGGCCGCGATCACACGTGCAGCGTTGTCACTTGGTCTCAAACGCAGTGGTGGCATCACCGACCGCGTCGCCGAGGGCCTCGGTGTGCAGAGCCTGAGCGTTGAGGCGCAGGGCAGCGGCGACGACACCTCGGCGGTGGTCAACGCCCAGCTCAACGACAAACTCAGCGTACAGTACGGCGTTGGGGTTTTTGTGCCTTTTAGAACGTTGACCGCGCGCTACCAGCTCGGCAGACAGCTGTATGTCGAGGCCGTCCAGGGAGTGGAATCGGCGCTCGACTTTTTCTACAGCATTGATTTTTAGCGAGCTGATGGCCTGTCACGCAACTCGCTATGTTTCGAGTTGGGTTGCGGTCAAGGCGGCGGCCGCGCCGGTGTAGTGTGCAGGGGTCAAGTCCCGCAGCTGCGCTTTGCCCGCTTCTGGGATATCGAGCCCATCGACAAATGCCTGCATCGCATCGGCGTTGATTGCCTGGCCGCGCGTGAGGTCCTTGAGCTGCTCATAGGCATCTTCAATGCCGTAGCGTCGCATGACCGTTTGCACCGGCTCTGCAAGCACTTCCCAGGCGTTGTCGAGGTCGCTTTGCACGCGCTCGGCATTGACTTCGAGTTTGCCGATGCCCTTGTTCAGTGACTGCCAGGCGATGGTGCTGTGGGCGAGCCCGACACCGAGGTTACGCAGCACCGTGCTGTCTGTGAGGTCGCGCTGCCATCGGCTGATGGGCAACTTGGCGCTCAAGTGGCCAAAGAGCGCGTTGGCGACGCCAAGGTTGCCCTCGGCGTTTTCAAAATCGATCGGGTTGACCTTGTGCGGCATGGTTGATGAGCCGACCTCGCCTGCGACCGTGCGCTGGCGGAAATAACCGATCGAGATGTAGCTCCAAATGTCGCGGCTGAAATCGAGCAACACGGTATTAAAGCGCGCGTAGGCGTCAAACAGCTCGGCGATGCCGTCGTGTGGTTCGATTTGCGTGGTCATCGGGTTGAAGGGCAGTCCCAGTGACTGCACAAACTGTTCGGCAAATGCGGGCCAGTCGATGTCCGGGTAGGCGACTTGGTGCGCGTTGTAGTTGCCAACGGCGCCGTTGATTTTTCCACTTAGCGGCACCGACTGCACCTGAGCACGCTGGCGTGCAAGGCGTGCCACGGTATTTGCCATCTCTTTGCCGAGCGTGGTTGGGGATGCGGTCTGGCCGTGCGTGCGGCTGAGCATTGGTCGGTTGGCGTTGTCAGCGGCGAGAGCGCTGATGTCACCAATGACCCGGTCCATCGCAGGCAGCAGGACGCGTTCGCGCGCGTGCTCGAGCATCAGAGAGTAGGCGAGGTTATTGATGTCTTCGCTGGTGCAGGCGAAATGCAAAAACGCCGTGGCAGCGGCGAGTTCGGGGTTGCTCTGACAGCGTTCGCGCAGGAAGTACTCAACCGCTTTGACGTCGTGGTTGGTGGTCGACTCTATGGCCTTGACTCGGGCTGCGTCGTCGTCGCTGAAATTCGCGAGCAGGGCGTCGAGCTCGGCGTTGGTGGCGTCCGAGAACGACGCCAACTCTGGAATCTCGGGTGAATTGGCGAGTGCCAGCAACCAGCGCACTTCGACGAGTGTTCGGTAGTGGATCAGGCCAAATTCGCTGAAGAAAGGGCGCAGATCCGCGGTCTTTCCAGCGTAACGTCCGTCGATGGGAGACAGGGCGGTCAGTGCAGACAGATTCATGGGGCAATGGGTGTTTTAGGAGCTGAGCAGGCCATTGTATCAAGCCCTGCCGTGTCAGAGCGTCCGGTTGAACAAGTCTGTGGCTCGAAGGAGTTGCGGCAGCGACAGAGGTTCGCTAGTATGGCGAGTTCGGCAGGCGCGTAGCTCAGTTGGTTAGAGCACCACCTTGACATGGTGGGGGTCGTTGGTTCGAATCCAATCGCGCCTACCAATCGAATTTCAAAAAACCCGCACTTGTGCGGGTTTTTTTGTGTCTGGCCCGGGGATGAAGCTGCTCAGACGTGGTGATCTTGTAGTGGCCGTTATTGCCTCGTCGCGACGGCTTGTTCTCCAATACGGATATAGCGGGTCTTTTATTTACGGATAGCGACCCTTACGAATATAACAGTCACCTCGGTTAGTGCGCCAAACGGTCTAAGTTGCCAATCCGCCAGTCGTCGATAGTCTTATGTAGTTGATGTAAGTTGACGAACAAAGAGGGGCGCAATGCAGGATTCAGGAGGCGATAGTGGACGCAACTTGATGAATGGACTGTATGTTCGGTCGGCAGTCATCACACCTGCCAACCGAATTTCGAAAAACCCGCACTTGTGCGGGTTTTTTTGTGTCTGGAGATTGGGCTGATGCCCTTACACACCCTCGACAATTATGTACTCGCGGGTGGAGGCCGGCAGGCCGTGCGAGAGGGCTTCCTGGTAGGTTGCCGAGGCATAGAAAGCTTCAGCTGTGGCCATGTCTTTGAATTTCAGCACCACGTTGCGCGAGCGCGCCTCGCCTTCTTTGACCACGGTCTCACCGCCGCGCACCAGAAACTCGCCGTCAAATTCAGCAACCGCTCGGCCTGCGATCTCAGCGTAGCGTTGGTAGGCTTCGGCGTCGTGAACGTCGACGCGGACAATGGCGTATGCGGGCATGGGGTTGGCCTCAATTGGAGTGGGCTGCCATTGTCTCGCGCGCTCGCACAGTGAACAAGGCAGCGCTTGACGCCTGCACTGGCTGACAGCTGACTTTGAGAGTGGTTGTGGTGCGCCGTGAGCGCAACGGCGCGTTCAGAGGGGTTCAGCGTTTAAAGTGCCCGCCGCAAATGCGCGGCGGGAGAGTGATCAGCCGCAGCTGAGCACAGCGTTTGATGCGATCAAGCTGTCGTACCAAGTGCCGGCCATAAGTTCGTAGCCCTCGGCGGTGGGGTGCAGGCCGACGCTGTCGATAGCCAATGGCGACATGTGAGCAACATTGTCCAGTGCGCTGTACTGGTCAACCAAGGTCACTTGTGGCCAGTTGTTGTTAATGCGTTCGCGCAAGTCTGCATTGAAATCTTCCACGACGTCATCCCAGAAAGTGTCGGCCTGGTGGTCGATGAGGGTTGAAATCAACACATGCACTGGGTGGTTGAGCGCTTGCCAGTTTTCAATTTCCTGGAGCAGTAGTTCTAGGGGTGCGGCGTTGCGACTGAGATCATTGGTGCCGACATGAACCAGCATCACATCTGCTGGACTCGCATCGAGCCAGGCGCTGACGCCTGCGGTCAAACGGTCTGTGCGGAATCCCGGGTGGCCCTGGTGTTCTGCGTCGTCAAGGCCCGCCGCTGATCCTGCGCTCTCGCTGCCGACGAAGTCGATGCCGTAGCCAGCTGCCCGTAACTCGTCGTTCAGGTATTGCCGATAACCCACGCGGTTGGGGATGGCTGGCAGATCGCCTGTGGCTGGGGTGTAGTTGGTGACGCCGGCGGTGATCGAATCGCCAAAGGGCATGATGCGCCGCGCGCCGACAATCACGTCAATTCTGGCTTCAGCGGTCTCGCCTGAATCGTCGGTCACACTGTAGCGAAAGCTGTCGAGGTAACCGCGCTCGCCTGTTGCGGGCCGGTAGATGAACTGGCCGCTGGCCAAGTCAATCTCAACATTGCCACGGGTTGCGTTGTCCGCCAGTGCGTAGTTGAGTGTGTCGTCTTCAGGGTCACTCGACAAAGGCGCTAGCTGGCCAATGTATCGCGCTCTGGTCGTGTCGTACTGCAAGCATGCGCTCGTTGCAACCGGTGGCTCGTTGACAACAACGGGATCAGCCGCCGGCGTTTCGATCAGCGGCTCTGAATCGGGTGTGTCGTCCACGGAGGAGGTGTCGGCGAGCGTTGTTGAGTCGCTGTTACAGCCGGCTAAAACTGCACAGAGCGTGACGCATGCGCAGGCGAGACGTGTCTTTGGAAAGTGCTTTTTCATGGCCTCGACGTGCAAAGTCGGGGCCATGTCCTGGACGGATTGTCGCGGCAACCGGCCCATGATTGCAGCGTATACAGATAGTGTAGTGGTAAAGAACCTGGTTCGCGTCCCTGCTCTTGTTCCGACATCCTGTCGGTGTGTCCAGGTTATTTGAATGATAGTTCATTAATAAAAATTCGCTGCTTTTTTTAATAATCTTGCACGCGACTGCTGTGTGCGCGTCGCTTCGGTGATCACATTACGGTGGTGTGTCTCGGCCCGGCCCCGGTCCTTCGTCCGGCGGGTTGATGTACGCGACGCTGCCATTCGCAGGCGCTGGATCCACCACCAGTTGTAGCCTGACCTCGGCGCGACGACCATCAGCCAGGCGCCGCTGACCGAGGCGAAAATACAACTCCCGTGCTTCGCGGCGCTCGCTCGCAGTGGTCAACAGTGTGCTCAAACGGGCTGGGATAATTTCCAGCCACTGGCGTTGCAATTGGGTGAGCATCGGGGACTCCGTGCGGTGAGAGGTTATTCGAAGCGGTTGGCCCACACGCGCATCTGGCCGCTGCCGTCATGGCGCTGCCCGAGCGCGAGTGCACGTCCACCGGTGTCGACGACCAACGCCGACAACATAGAGGCGTCTGGTGTGATCGCATCTGCCGCAGACCAACCCGTGCGCGCGCTGTAGCGCCGTGCCCACACGGCTGCGGCCCCGCTGTGATCAATGCGGCTCCAGGCCACCAGTGCGTTGCCGTTGCTGTCAATTGTGGCGCGCGGGTAGCCGCTCTCGACGCCCGATGCGAGTGCGCCAGGGGTGCTCCACGCGTTGTCGCGAAACTGACTCGCGTGTACCTGCCAGCGCGCGTCGCTCTGGTGGCGTCGCTGCATCCAGACCGCAATGGCTTCGCCGTGGTCGCTGAGCGCCAGCGCGGGCAGTGCGGTTTGAACTGCGGTATCGCGCTGCACGCCGACGGGTGACTGCCAGCCGAGGCCGGGGGTGTGGCGGCTTGCAAAGACTTGGCTGGTGTCACCGTCGCCCTGGCTCCAAAGTGCGACCGCACCGCCGTGCGCATTGACCGCCAGCCTGTGATCGCGCACTGAGCCGTCGCTTGTGTCAGTGATTGATTGTGGGTAGTGCCAGCCGGTGCCGGGCTGGTATTGACGCACCCAGAGAGCGGTGTCGGCGTTGCGATACCGGCGCCAGCTCATGATGAAGCGGCCGCGCGCGTCGGCGCCTATTCGCGGTGCGTCGACCAGCTCGCTGCCGCCGTGATCGAGCAGAGACGGTTTGCCCCAGCCGCTTTCGGGCACGAAGTGATTGGCCCAGATGGCATCGGCTTGGTGGGTTTCCCACACCGCCATCGCCGCGCCGTTTGCCGACAGTGCAATGCGCGGCAGGTGGCTGTTCTCAGCGCCGGGCTTGTCGATTTGCTCGGGCGCACTCCAGCCGCGCTTGCGTTGGTAGCGGCTTGCCCAGACTGCTTCGCTGATGTCCTGAGCCCGCGTGTCCGCTGCCGCCGCGGTCCAGACCGCGATGGCGTCACCTCGGGCATTGCTCGCGAGTGCGGCGTTGCTGGCGACGCCGTTGGCGAGCTTGCGCGCGTTGCTCCAGCCGTTGGCCGGGTTGTAGACGTTCCACCACAGGCTGCTGTCGCCGTCAGATGATTGTTGCCACAGCGCCATCACACTGCCGTCGTCGCGCGCGGCGAGCTGGGGGTCGTGGGCGTTGTGTAGGGCATCGAGAGAGAGGTGTTCAGCGCCGCGCCACTGGCCGTCGGCGGTCTGAAAGGTCCAGTGGCGGTGATCGACGCGCTCGCGCTGGGTGGCGGGGTCGCGGTGGACGACGCGGCTGGTCGCGGTGTACGCGGCGGCGAGCGCCAGCGGCTCGTCGGGGACAAACCACGGGCGGTTGTCTGACAGCCCATAGAGGGCGGCGCGCGCGCTGCCGCCGCGGTGGTTGAGTGTTAACGGCGCAGCTTCGCCGTCGAGGTCAAACAGCGGCTGCGCCGCGTGGTGCAGCGCGACGGCGCCGGGCAGCGGGCGTGCTGGGATATCGAGCGGGTTGCCGCCGTCGTGCTGGTAGGCGAGAACGGCGGTGGCAGAGAGGGCGCTGAGGGCGAGGGCGGCTTTCATGGCTGACTCCGGTGTGGCTGGCTTGTTACTGATGATACGTACAGTTAAAAAATATACTAGTAAAAAAACTTAACTGGTCAAGAAATTTTATTTGGCAGGTAGAATGTGCGCTGTCCCACTGCGCCTGATGTACCACCTCTCAGGCGCCCAACCCCGACCCGCTGGAGCGCCGCATGGCCTTGTCCCACCGACAGTTTTCGCAGTTGCAACGGCTGCGCTTCATTGAGATGCGGTTGTATTGGGAGGGTCGAATCAACCGAGGTGATCTGGTGGATGCCTTTGGCATCTCGACCGTGCAGGCCTCCTCAGATCTCAACGACTACCTGCGCGAGTCGCCCGAGGCGATGTGGTACGACAAATCCGGGCGTGCTTACCGCGCGGCAGAGGACTTCTCGCCCATCGCCTACACCCCCGCGGCTGAAGACCATTTGCAATCGGTGCTGCGCGCAATGCGCGATGACAGACCGGACGAGGGCGGTGCTGCGCTTGGTTGGCTGCCTGAGATCGCCATGTGCGATGTGCCCAACCGCGTGCTGCCACCGGCGACCTTGCGCGCGCTGCTGCAACACCTTCGAAGCGGCACGCCACTGCGCGTGGAATATCAGTCGTTCTCGGCCGCGACACCGCGCTGGCGCGAGATCATCCCGACGGCACTGGGATCGAACGGCGCGCGGTGGCACGTGCGCGCGCTGTGCTTGGAGGACAACGTCTACAAAGACTTTGTGATCGCCCGCGTGCTCAACTGGCAGCCGCTGCCAGAGGCCGAGATGCGTGAGCTGCCCGCCGACCTGCACTGGGCGCAGTGGGTGCGTTTCCACATTGCACCGCACCCGGGCCTGTCTGTTGGCCAGCGGCGCGCAATTGAACTCGACTACGCCATGCGCGACGGTCGCGCCGAAGTGCGGGTTCGCCGTGCGCTGCTGTGGTACGCGGTTCGCCAATTGCGCCTGGAGGGTGACGCCGCTGCGCGCCCCGCAATTGAACAACAAATTGTTTTGGCTGACCCAACTGAGCTCGAATTCGATGATTGAAGCGGTGATTTTTGATTGTGACGGCACGCTGGTGGACAGCGAGCGTCTGTGTTTTCAGGCGCTGGTGGAGGGGTTGGCGGCTCGCGGTGTGACGGTTGACGCCGACGCGCTGGACCAGCAGTACGCGGGTTGTAATTTAGAGGGCGTGTTGCGCGAGCTCGGCGAGCGACACGGCGTTGAACTCGGCGAGGCGTTTCTCGCTTCGATGAGCGCGCGTGAACGCGAGATTGCCCGCACAGAGCTGCGGCCCATAGACGGTGTGGAGGCGGTGCTTGCGGGTTTGACCTTGCCGCGTTGTGTGGCCTCGAACGCGCCGCTTGAGAAGATGCGTTTCTCGCTTGGTCACACGGGCTTGCTGCCGCATTTTGGCGAGGCGCTCCACAGCGCGTATTGCGTGCAGGCGTGGAAGCCCGATCCCACGCTTTTTTTGCACGCCGCACGCGCCCTGGGTGTGCGCCCGGAAGCCTGCGTGGTCGTTGAAGACAGCGTGGTCGGCGCCACTGCAGGCGTCAGTGCGGGGATGCGTACCTTGTTTTACAACCCGCGCGAAAAGGCCGTGCCAGAGGGCTGTGAGGGTTTTGGCCACATGGCGTTGTTACTGGAGCTGATCAAGGCCTGAGGCGGTTTCGGCTGGTGCGTCGGTTGGGTAGAGCAGCTCTTTGTATTGCTTGGCTGCGCGCTCCCAACTGAAGCGCTCGGCGCTCGCGGCGGACTTGATTGCGCCCCAGCGCTCGGGTTGGCCGCGTTGCACGGTCAGCGCGTCGGCGAGCGCCAAGCCAAAATTGTCCGCCTGTTCAATGCGGTTCTCACCGCCAAACACAAAGCCGTTTTTGCCGTGTGTGACCGTGTCGCGCAAGCCACCGACACCGTGCACCAGGCAGGGTTGGCCGTGGCGCATGGCAATCATCTGGCTGATGCCGCAGGGCTCAAATGACGACGGCATGATGAACAGGTCGCCACGGCTGTAGAGCGCATTGGCGAGCACATCGGAGTAGCCGTTGAGAAAGAGGAAGTTTGTGCGGGAGGCTGCAACTTGTGTGAGCGCGTGTTCGTATTCGCCCTGGCCGCTGCCGAGCAGCACGTAGAGGCCGTCATCGCCGAGGGTGTCGAGCAAATTCTCGAGCGCAGAGCGGCCGTTGCTGGCTGTTTGCAGCAGCAATTTGATTTTTTGGTCGGTGACCCGCGTCACCGAGGTCAGCAGGCGGGCGATGGGTTTGTCGACCAAATCATGCAGGCGTTGTGCGGCGACAAAATG
>CALAMQ010000164.1 GCA_937925815.1 uncultured Granulosicoccaceae bacterium
TTTCATATTTGTGCGGATAACGTTTGTGTGGTTTGGAGTGTTAGTGCACAAAAAATTGCTGCCGGCGGAGAACGCATTCGGGCAGCGAAAATGTTCGTAGAGAACGGCAAGGAGAGAGAATTGATGAAAACCCAACTGAACAAGAAGTCGCTGGCTGCTGCTTTGGTTATGGCATTTAGCGCGGGATCTGCAATCGCAGCAACTCAAGGTACGCTTGGCACCTCGTCTACGGGTTCGGCTGAGATCACCATTTCAAAAGGTGATGTGGTCTTGATCACCAACATCACTGACGTCAACTTCCCGCAGTGGACTGCTGGTGGTGGCGATCAGAATGCTGACGGACAGGCCTGTGTCTACAGCTCCACAGGCACCTACAGCATTCGTGCAACCAGCACCAACGGCGTGGGCGGGTTTCAGATGGACGACGGCTCAAACAACAAGCTGGACTACACCATCAACTGGGTCGATGACCAATCGGGTGCAGGTGCGGTTGGTCTGACCACAGGTCAAGTCAGCGCCACGACCATGTCCGGCTCGAGCAGCACCAGCTGCAACGATCTTGGTGGCGTCAATGCTCGCTTCCAAGTCGGCATCACTGAAAATGCTCTGGACGCTGTGCCGTCTGGCTCTTACGCCGACACGCTGACTTTGACTGTCGCGCCGCTCTAAGACCCGAGCGTTCCTCAGGTCACTGAGCAAATTTCAGTGACTTGATGGTTAGAAAAGGTCGCGGTTGAGGCGCTTGGTCTCAGCCGCCACCTGTTGAGCAAGCCCATTCTGTTCGGGCACAGGAACTGCTTTCAACGTTGTTGAATGACACAGCATGGCGATATTGCCGCCGGCAGTGTCCGCATCACGGCATTTGGCCATGTTGCGTGCAACGGCAGACGTTGAATGAATCGGTTTCGCTCCTTAGCGGCCAGTCTCGGGCTGGCATGTGCTTGTTTGGCAGTGCTCGCGCCTGTGCGCGCGGCAACCGATGGCTTGTTGTCTTCTTCTTCTACCGGCACGTCAAACATCTCCCTGAACAAGGGCGATTTGGTGCAAATCAACAATCTCACAGACGTGCGGTTCGCCAATTGGACGGCGGGTATGGGCGCGCAATCGGCAACCGGCGATGCCTGCGTCTATTCAACGACAGGCGGCTATCTAGTCAAAGCGAGCAGCAGCAGTGCTGGCAACGACTTCGCATTGAGTGACGGTGGCAGCAATCAAATTCCCTACGAGCTCGACTGGACTGATAGGCAGCGTCGGCCAGAGACGCTGGTGAGCTTGGAAAACGGAATCACCTACCCGAGGCCATTGCGTTCAGCCGAGTTGCTCAATTGCGGTGACGTCGGCGGCACCAACGTCACCTTCACAGTCAAATTGCGCGCCGCTGATCTGCAGGCAGCGCCGGTCGGTAACTACGCCGACATTCTCACTTTTATCGTGGTACCGGAGTGATTGACCGGGCAATACCCAGCTTGGCAACTGCTCTCAATAGCTTTGAATACGACAGGAGACTATCTATGAAACAAGTAGTGAGGCACATCGCCTTTGCATTGACAGCATTTGCCGCGTGCGGCGTTGCACAAGCGAACATGGCGCTGAGCACCACGGTTGTCGAGTTTGTCGATGGCCAGCGGCTGCAAGATGTGACTGTCGTCAACCGTGGGGAGGATGTGCTCTACATCGACACAACAACATCCGAAATCCTGAATCCCGAATCTGATGACCCAGATGCGCGTGTGTTGGACGACCCTCGCACTGCTGGGCTGCTGGTGACGCCACGACGCATGGTGATCAAGCCTGGTCAGCAGAAAATTCTGCGCATGGCCATTCGCAAGCCGGCTGGTGATGTCGACCAAATTTACCGCGTGGCGGTCACCCCCAAGCTTGGCAAGCCAACCTTGGGCGAGCAACAAGATGCGGTCTCCACCGCACTCAAAGTGTTGATCGGATATGAAGTGTTGGTGATGGTTCGCCCTGACAACTTTGAAGCTGATGTCGCAATCGAACGAAGCGGTCAAACTTTGAGCATGAAAAACGCTGGTAACAGCAACCTGTTGGTGCGCAGCGTTCGTCAATGCCAGTCGCCGGGTGAAGGTTGTGTGGAAGTCGGTGCGAATCGCCTTTACGCCGGCGAGAGCTGGCGCGTTGACTTACCGCTGAATACGCCGGTTGAAGTGCACCAGTCGGTGGGATTGCGGAATTTCGTTGAGACCTTCTGAGGACTAGACGATGTGAACCGCTAAGGCCGCCACAAGGGCGGCCTTTTTTTGTGGCTGAGATAAATTGTTGGTGTTGGTGGCTGGTCTGCTCGCTCGTGCTGGGCTCGTGTGTGTCTTCTTAAGGCACCAGACTGTGGGCTGTCTGCGCGCCTAGAATATCAAGAGCGACAATACAAGCTCTGGCACACGCGGCGTGTGTGCTGTTATCAAGCTGTGACACGGGATGCCTCTGGGTGACTCTCAGTTGCTGTTGTTCGATTGATTGAGTTCAGCCAGGTGCTCGGAATTTAACTCACAAGCCAGTGGTTGATCGAGCACTTGCACAAAGTCGGCGGTGGCCGGCGGTGGTACAGTCGCGCTGCATTGTTCACCGCTTGGTGTTGTAAATACAAGCGTGCTGCCGGGCACCACTTCGAGTTGAAAGACACCGCCGTCGTCAATCAAAGCTGGATTCAAACCGCCTTCAATTCGGCCTTCTTCAATCAGGTTGCCGCGTGTGTCAAGCACTGACGCGATCATCACGTATGCCGGTGCAACCTGCCAACTTTGCCTGGAGACGTGGCCTGGGAACAAAGTGATTGGCCGCGCTTGTTGGTCGTACTCCATGATCCGGTCGTCTTTGGCGCGCAGCTCGATGGTGTGTTGTTTGTAGGGTGCAAGACTGAACAAACGCTCTGAGCCAATCGCAACTTCGCCTACGATCGCCCGGTTTATGACCACGTCAAAGGTCTCGCCTGCAGGACTGCCGTTGAGCTCGACTACAACCGCCGCCGATCCTTGGTCGGTGTTTCCTAGGTGCCAGCGGCGCGCATCATCAAAGGCGGCGCCGAGCAAAAATGAGCCGCCGAGCGCAACCTCGCTTTCGCCAGAGGCAGGCTGACCCCAAGTGCCGAGAAGCCCGAGTTCGCCCCAGCGGCCTCGGTATTGCGCGTCGGCGCCGAGTGATTGCGTGTTGCGGGTTTTACCGGCTTTTGCTGTGACACTGATGTCATCGCGAAAAATATCCGCGTCGCGCCAGGTTGCTTGGGCGAGCAAGTCGGGCTCGACCGACGTTGGCGGTCGCTCGCCAGCGGCGCCGGTGACCGCAGCGACGTCCCAGTGTGGCCCGGTCTTGAGCCACATCAGGCTCATCAACATTTGGGTTGCGCCGTCGGTATGTGTCGCTTCGGCTGACATTGAAAGATTGAAACCGTGGAAGCGACCGAGGTTCATGCGAGCCGAAGGCTGGAAAAGTTGCACGCGGCGGTTGCTCAACAGCAGGTGGCTAAAACTGTATCGCGCACTCAGTTGCAGAGCGCGCCACGCGTAGTTGAGCGTCACATCGACCTGTTTGAACGGTTCACTGAGCAAAGGTGTGCGGCGTGTCGTTGCGTAGTCGTCCCACAGGCGTGACGCGTTGACCGCGGCGGTCAAGTTGCCGCGCTTGGCGCTTGCCTGCACCTGAATCCCGCGTTCACCGCGAAGCCCCAAGTGCGCAAACCCGCGCAATTTGACAGCCGGCAACATCAGGTGGCCACCAACTCCAACCAACAGTCGGTCCTCGCTCATGGCGATGTTGCCTTCGAGCGCGGTGTGGCCGGTGGTGCGTCGGCTGAAAGACGCGTTCGCAATGGCGTTTCCTTCGCAGCTGGGCATCAGTTCGGTGTTGGCGTCACTGTCCCACGCGCATCCGAATTCGGCGTGGTAGACGTCTTCACCCACAGGTGGTAATTCAGTTGATTTGACGAAAAAGCGGTTTTCGCGCCGTTCACCGTTGACCGGGTCGATGATCAGCAGCTCAATCTCATAGGCACCAGCGGGCAGCGTCTGACTGTCGACCAATTGGTTGCCTGCGGGGTAAGCCTTGCTGCTGAGCAAGCGGCCGTCGCGGCGAATTTGAATAATCGAACGGCGCGGCAGAAAGACGGCTATCGGAGAGCCTGCAATTTGATCTAGGTCCAACCGGGTGTTTAGGCTGCTTGAGTAGCGACCGCCCATGATGTCGACGCTGTTGACCAGGGCAAAACTGCGACTGGTAAACAGCCCCATGCGGTATTCGTGGTCGCCGGTATCGCGGTTAAACGACAGGCTCTCCACGCGCGGGTTGGGGTGCTCTTCGGTCGCGCCTATGGCGTAGTCGAGGTAGCCCTCGCCGTGCGTCGCCTTGCCAAACACGCCTACATTGAAACTTTGACCGGCGCTCTCGCTGCTGCCGTATGCGCCCGATAGGCTGACCAAACCGGTGTCACGCGGGTCCGGTGGCGGCAAACGGGTGATGATGGGTGCGGCTTTGAGTGAGAGCAGAGTGGGATTGACGAACACGTCGACACGAAATTGCCCCTCGTTGAAGATGATGCCCGCGATGGCAGGTTCCAGTTGACCGCAGCCACTTGGGAAGTTGGGTGAGAAACACGCGAGGTCGTCGTTCAGTGACAGGGGTTGCGAGAGGATGCCCAGGACCAGATCGGGGTCATCGAGGTCATCGAGCGAGCCGAGCACCGCGCCTGGATCGATCAACGTCAGGCTTTGCAGGTCATAAATTGCGGGGGTGGAAAGGCGCTTCTCGTTGCCAAACCAGACGTCGACGATGGCTTCCTGTGGGCCGGCGAGATCGGCAAAGCCCTCGGGTACAGCGTCGGTGTCGAAACTGATCTCTGCGGCCGAATCCGTCGGCGTCAAGCTGGCAAACAAGGCGAATGCCAGTGGCACTGACAGAATTGCGCGCGCAGCCTGCGCGCAGCGCACGGCGAGGTTGCGAGGTATCAATTTGTCAAAGCAGGCTGGGCGCACTGAAAACCGGGCCATTTGAAGGCTCAATAGACCCAAATAGCAATCAATTCACAGGCCATATCACGCGCAGAAAGGGTGCCTTGTCAGACTGATTCACGCGATAGAATGGGGCCATGAACCGATTGCCCCAATTGCCGCCCAATGCACGTGTCGCCGGCACCGACGAAGCCGGGCGCGGACCGCTCGCCGGCAGCGTGGTTGCGGCGGCTGTGATCCTCGACCCAAC
>CALAMQ010000165.1 GCA_937925815.1 uncultured Granulosicoccaceae bacterium
GATACCGAGGCTTTCCCAGGACACGTTTTCGCCGTCGTCGCCGATGGCGGGGTAGCCTGAGAGGAAGACGATGGGCAGGCTGGGGCGCAGGTTGCGTGCTTGGCGCGCGAGTTCGCGGCCGTCGATTCCGCCTGGCATGACGATATCGGTGAGCAGCAGGTCCACGGGCACGTCGGCTTCGATCAATTCAAGCGCGGTGGCGCCGCCCTCGGCTTGTATGGGGTTAAAGCCAAGCTCCGCCAATTGCAGCACCAGGGCGCGGCGCATTTCATCGTTGTCTTCCACAACCAAGATGTTTTCATCGTGGCCACGGCTGTTGGCGGTGCCTTGGGTGGTGCGCGCGCCGTCCGGTGCAACGCTCTCCGCGCGCGGCAAGAACAGGGTGATCTGGGTGCCTTGGCCGGACTGGCTTGCGATGTGGATGTCACCGCCAGATTGTTTGACGAAGCCATAGACCATGCTCAGGCCAAGCCCGCTGCCCTTGCCGAATCCCTTGGTGGTGAAGAAGGGTTGCAGCGCGCGGTTGATCACGTCTTGTGGCATGCCTTCGCCGGTGTCGGCCAAGGTGATCTCGACAAACTCCCCAGTCAGTCCGGTGCGTGGGTCTTGGCTTGCAATATCGAGGTTGCGTGCGGTCAGGTCAAAGCGGCCGCCGCCGGGCATCGCGTCGCGCGCGTTAACCGCG
The DNA here is from genome assembly GCA_937925815.1 of uncultured Granulosicoccaceae bacterium. Taxonomy (GTDB): domain Bacteria; phylum Pseudomonadota; class Gammaproteobacteria; order CALCKW01; family CALCKW01; genus CALCKW01. The sequence continues at coordinate 686 of CALAMQ010000165.1, forward strand.
AGGTTCAGCACCGCTGATTGCAGCAAGGAACGGTCCGCGAGCAATGGCCAGACGTCGTCTTCGACCGCGAAGCTCAGCTCGATGCCGCCGCCCAAGGTGACGTGCAACAGGGATTCAAGAAACACAAGCTCCTGCTTGAGATTCAAACCTTCGAGTGCCGGCGAACTCTCACGCGAGAAGGCGAGGAGCTTTTTGTTGAGCGCAACGCCTGAGAGGCTGGCGCGCTTGGCGGACTCGAGCATCTCCTGGGTGCGCGGCTCGTCGGGGATGCGTTTCTCCAGCATCTCGATGTTCGAGATCACAATGGCGAGCAAATTGTTGAAGTCGTGCGCGAGGCCTGCTGTGAGCTTGGCGACCACCTCCATTTTCTGGATCTGCTCGTATTGGTGTTGCAGCGCGCGCGCCTCGGTGAGGTCGGCGATAATCAGGATCGCGCCGATTGGCTCACCGTTGCTGTCAGACAGCACTGAGGCCGACACCCGCGCCTCAATGGCGCGACCGGTGACATGGCGCAAGCGCAGCTCGCCGGTGACGGTGTTGTGTTTGCCGTAGACGCTGCTGAGGAAGTGGTCGAGCTCTTGGGCGTGTTGGCTCTCCACAATGTTGCCAAGCGCCGGCTCAACATCCTCCTTGTGCAACCCCGTGAGTTCAATGGCCGCGGGATTCCAGGTGGTGACGTCGCGCTTTGGTGAAAGCACCACAATCGGTACGGGTGCAGACAAGATGATGGCGCCGAGTTCAGCGTTCACCAGTTGCAGTTGTTCGTTGGCGTGATTGAGGTCTTCGGTGCGGCGTTGCACGCGGGCGTCGAGGTCGCGGTTCAGTTCGCGCAGGCTCGCCTCGGCTTGCTTGATTTCAGTGATATCGACGTAAACAGCCACGTGGCCGCCGTAGCTGGTGCGGTAGGACGAGCGCTGCAGCACGCGCCCGTCGGCGAGATGGCATTCGGTGACGGAGTTGGTGATGTAGGTGTTGTTGAGGCGCTCTGCGACAAAGTCTTCCTCTTTGCCGTCGTCGATCAGCTCTGCCCGGGTGGCGGCTTTGTGGCGCACCAGTGTCTCGTAAGTGACACCGGGTTTGGCAAGCTCGGCGAGGGTGGGGTAGTAGTCGAGGAACTTGCTGTTGCACTGCATCAGGCGTTCTTCGCTGTCGTAGGCGGTAAAGCCTTCGCCGAGTGCTTCGAGCGCTTCGATCAGATTTTGCCTTTCAGTTGCAAGGTCTTGCTGTGCTTCATCGCGAGCGGATTGTGACTCGCGCAGTTGGCTTGTCATGTGGTTGATCTGTTCGGCGAGGCCGCCAATTTCATCTCGCCGCACCACTGGCAATTTATCGCGAAAATCACCGGACGAGATGCGGCGGATTTGCTTATTCATGGCCGAGATCGGCAAGAGGATGTTGCGGATTGCCTCGTTGCCAAGGATCGCGGCCCAGACAATTCCGCAGATGATCATCAAGGTGACCAATACCACTTGTATTAACACGCCGATGCGCACCTGTTGCAGCTTGGCATCGGCCATTTCATAGCCGATCTGCCGGAACGCCGCGACGCTGCTGCGGAAGGTCTCGAGCCGCTCTAGGCCGTCACCCCCAACCAACAAGGACTGCATCAGGCTGACGTCGGCTTCATTGCGCAGGGTCAGGATCGCGTCGAGGTGTTCGAGCTTGTGCTCAAGGCGCGTTTGCAACAGCGCGAATTCACGGCTGAATTCAGGTTGTTCTGCGGTGAGTTCTCGGATGTGCTGCAGGTCAGTTGGGATGGCGTTTAACGCGGACTGGTAGGCACCCAATTGCGCCGTGCCACCGCCAAGCACGAAGCGTCGACTGGTGTTGCTCGCTTGCAGAACATGCGCGAAGAGTGCATCGAGCGAGGCGGCAACCGAGGCGGCGTGGCCAAGCTGCTCGGTGTGTTCAATCTGGGTGCGGTATTGGAAAAAGAGCACGCCAATGGCGAGCACGGCGAGCGTGAAGCCCAGCAGCAGCAACGCAATAAACCGTGTGCGCAGGGTGCGAAACATTTGATCAGTTCCGGCTTGAACGGTGAAGGGAGTGCCCGCGCGGCGGGGTGCCTCGGGCGCGGCGCACTCCTAGTGCACCTCACCCGCCAGAACGTAGCCATAGTTGCGCACAGTGGCGATGGTGTTGTTGTCGTCGTGGCCCTCCGAGAGTTTTTTGCGCAAGTTGTGGATGTGAATGTCCACACTGCGGTCGCTCGGTGCCCATTCTCGGCGAAGAACGGCGGTGCTCAATTGATCGCGGCTCATGGCCTTGCCAACATTGCTCGCAAGGGCTGCGAGCATGTCGAATTCTGTCCCGGTCAATTCAATGCGCGTGCCGTCCACGGTCTCAACTTGGCGCAGGTGCATGTCGAGGTTCCAGTTGTTGACGCGCACTTGTCTTCTGTCATCACGCGGTTCTGTGCTGTCTGAGAGGGTGATGCGGCGTGGCGCGGCGCGGCGTAACACGGCGTTGATGCGTGCCAGTAGTTCGCGCTGCAGAAAGGGTTTGACGATGTAATCATCGGCGCCGAGCTCAAGCCCGACAACACGTTCGATGGGATCGGATTTCCCTGTCAAAATCACGACAGGTATGCCGGTATCGGCAAGGCTTGTTTTCAGCAGATCCAAGCCCGACTCATTCTTCAACCCGAGATCGAGCAACACGAGATCCACGGAGTGGGCCGCTAGGATGTCGGCCATCTCGCGTCCGTCAGCGGCAGCTTTGATCTCAAAACCCTCGCCGCTCAAATAGGCCGTCAAGGATGCTCTGATTTCTGGCTCGTCATCAACGATGAGAAGCGTTCTGGTTGTGATTGTCGGCAACCTCTCCTCCCAGCAGACGGCGTGTTCAGGTCGCTTGAACAGCGAGATACGTTATTTTGCACGCTACGCAACAATAGTTCTTAATTTTCTGCGCCACTTAGCCAGCAATTGTTAATTTTGCCAACAAATCCTTAATAAATCTCCACTGCCAAAAAACAAATCTGAACCCTTGACAAGCACCTGCCTGTTTACGATTGGCGCCACTCTCCGGACCTGGGCTCGCCTGTCGTCCGGAGACCGGGGTTTCACGGCGTGTTCAAAGTGAGCGCGCCCGGTTTGGGACAGGTCGCGGGCAGAGCCCACAGACTACAAGTTGGAGCAAAACAGTGGCAGATCAAAAGACGGAATCGACACAAGACGTGGGTGAAACGCCCAAGGACTATGTGCCAGGGCTGATCCAAAACGCGAAGTTCGACGTCATGGCGGGCTTCATTCTCTTCTTGGTGGCCTTGCCACTGAGCCTCGCGATTGCCTCGGCCTCCGGCGTGCCGGCGGTGGCGGGCCTGATCACCGCGATTGTCGGCGGCATTATCGGTGGCTTCATCGGTGGCTCTTACGTCACGATCAACGGACCAGCCGCTGGTCTTATCGTCGTGGTGCTCGGCTGTTTCAACGCCATGCTCGACCTCTCGGGCGGCGACCCGAACCTCGCTTATCAATACCTCTTGGCGGTGGGTGTGGTGGCCGGTTTGATCCAAGTGGTGCTTGGCATCTGCCGCGCGGGACCGATGACCAACGTCTTCCCGTTCTCAGTGGTCGAGGGCATGATCGCCGGTATCGGTATCATCATCATGGTCAAGCAGCTCTACGTTGCCATTGGCGTGCAGGCCGAAGGCAAGATGGCACAGCACTTCATGGATCTGCCGGGCGCCTTTGGCAGCATGGTGCCGCAGGCCGGCATCATTGGCTTGATTGCGGTGTTGATGATGATCTTCTGGCCAAAGCTCGCGGGCCCGCTCGCCAAGTTTGTGCCGCCGCCGCTCGCGATCATGATCGTCACCATCCCGCTTGCCGCGTTTTTCAACAGCGGCCTCGAAGAGCCTGTCGTCAGCCTGGTGACAGTGCCGACCGAGTTCAACGCGATCATGACCTACCCGAACTTCGATCAGATCTTCCACACCGCCTCGATTCTCTTCATCGTGACCTTCGTCATGGTCGGCTCACTTGAGAGTCTGCTGACAGCGGTTGCGATTGAGAAGAAGGACCCGTGGAAGCGCCGTAACGACATGAACCGTGAGCTCTGGTCCAAGGGTCTTGCCAACTCTGGCGCGGCACTGATCGGCGGTATCCCGATGATTGCCGAAGTGGTGCGCTCCTCAACCAATATCATGGTTGGCGCGCGCACGCGCTGGGCGAACATCTTCCACGGCGCATTCATCCTTGTGTTCTTGGTCGCGCTGCCTTTCGTGCTGAACATGATCCCGCTTCCGGCGCTCGCTGGCATGCTGATCGTGATTGGCTTCCGCTTGGCACACCCGAACATCTTCAAGCACGTCGCCGCGACGGGCACAGATGAGCTGGTGTTCATGATTGCAACCGTGCTCGGTGTGGTCTTCGTTGACCTGCTGTTCGGCGTGTTCTGCGGCATGTGGCTCGCCATTGCTTTGAACGCCATCCGTGCAGGCAACGCGAACCGCCTCGGTTCGTCCGCGGTCATGTTATTGGTTCACACGGTGTTCGCGGCGGCGGTGTTCTACCTCTTCCTGTTCATGGATGACATGAAGCTCTACGCCATCATGCTGATGATCGCGAACGTCATCCTCGGTGTGCTGGCTTTCCAGACCGGAATGGAAACAAAAGAGAGCGGCGACAACGTCACGGTGAAGTTCTCAGGACCGGTGGTATTCACCTCATTGATCACTGTGCGAAACGCGATGGACAAGCTGCCCGAAGGCAAGACGGTGCACTTGGACATGAGTGATGCGGTGTTGGTTGACCACACAGTGCGCGAAAAGCTCAAGGACGTGGCCGAAGCCTACGCCCGCGACACCGGCGGCACCATCACGGTAACCGGCATCGAACGCCACAAAGCCACCAACAGCCACGAATTGGCAACGTTGGTCTCGGCCTAAGGCGCCTCGGTGAAAACGCGACGCGGCGCGCCGAGTTCAGGCCGTCGCGTCGCCCTCTCTCTTAACACCATTTGCAGCAGCTCGGCCGGTCGGCAAGACCGCAGAGTCGGTCGGGCACGCTGCTAACCGAACAAAAGGGAATCAGGCATGGGCTTGTTGAGTCTCATCCTTCTGCTGCCGCTCCTCGGGGCGGCCACAGTGCTCTTGCTGCCGAGCACACAGCGGGACATGATCAAGAAGGTGGCACTGGGTGCATCGGGCTTGAGCCTGCTTGCTTCGTTGTTTCTCGCGATGGGTTTCGACACCGCCGCGACAGGCATGCAATACACCGAAGAGCTCGCCTGGGTGCCCGAGATGGGCATGACCTACGCGCTGGGTGTGGACGGCATTGCGCTGGTGATGGTGCTGCTGACCACAATCGTGTCGTTCTGCTGCGTGATGGCGACCAACGCCGGCGTCAAGAGCCCCAAGGCGTTATTCGTCTGGTTCTTGATGCTCGAGACGGCGGTCATTGGCGTCTTCTGCGCGATGGACTGGTTCCTGTTTTTCATGTTCTGGGAATTTACGCTGATCCCGATGTTCTTCCTGATCGGGGTCTGGGGTGGCGCGCGGCGTGATACCGCGTCCTTGAGTTTCTTTCTGTACACCTTGACTGGATCGGTTGCGATGCTGCTCGCGATTGTCGCGGTCTACACCGAGGTGGCCGATCACAACTTTGCGATGTCGGCGCTCGCGGCGACGGGGCAGGGCTTGCCGGTTGAGATGCAGATCCTGATTTTCCTCGGCTTCCTGATTGGTCTGGGCGTGAAAATGCCGGTTGTGCCAATGCACGGCTGGTTGCCGCTGGCGCACGTGGAAGCGCCGGTGCCGGCTTCAATGTTCCTCTCTGCTGTGATGCTGAAGATGGGCGCCTACGGTCTCTTTCGCGTGGGTGTCATGTTGCCCGAGGGCCTGGCTTGGTTTGTTCCGATCCTCTTCGCACTCGGTGTGATCTCGCTGATCTACGGTGCGCTGCAAGCGCTTCGTCAGACTGACCTCAAAGCCATGGTGGCTTACTCCTCTGTCAGCCACATGGGTTTTGTGTTGATTGGATTGGCGGCGGCGGGCATTGCCGGTTTCACGGGCGCCGTGATGCAGATGGTTGCGCACGGCTTTGTCAGCGCCGCGCTTTTCTTCTTGGTCGGTGTGATCTACGAGCGCACCGGCACGCGCGATATCCGAGAGCTCAGTGGTATTGGGCGACGGGTTCCCAAGCTTGCATTGGCAACCTCCTTGACGCTGCTCGCCGCCATGGGCTTGCCAGGGTTTGCGGGTTTTGTTGCGGAGTTTCATGTGATCGTCGGCGCATACCAGAGCTTTGGCTTTGCGGTGCTCTTGATCAGCGCGGGCGTGCTGCTGACCGCAGCTTATTCGCTGCGTGTTATTGCGGCGTTGTTCACTGGCCGCGCGGACAACCGTCACGCTGGCATGGACGACCTGAACCCGGGTGAGACCGCAACTGCAGTGCCGCTGGTTGGCTTTCTGCTGTTGCTCGGTCTGATTCCGGGAATCGCTCTTTTCTTCGTTAGCCCGACAATCGCTGAGATTGTCACTTTGATCGGGAGGTGAGTCGTGACTGCACCGGATACAACTGAAACGGCCAATCAGATCGCACCGAGCGCGGCGGGAGTCTTCGACCCGCGTGTGATCTCGGACCAGGATCGGCATGACCTGAGCCACCACGTGGCCCATATCGCCCACATGCTCTCCGAGCAGGGGCCGATGAGCGTCACCTTTGTGCACAACAACACGTTACTCGGGCTGCAGAGCAATCACTTCGAGGACGCGATCAAGATATCTGGGAAGTTCTCGGGCGGTCGCGGCTATCTCGACAACACCGCCTACCGCGATTACCACGCGGTGGGACGTATCAGCGACGACGATATCCGCGACGCTTTGCGTCAACGCAAGGATCTCGACACCGACAAGGCCGCAGCTGACATTGCAGCGGGCGCGTTGACCTCGGGCGACATTTATCACCTCAACATGGTGCACGGCTTCGACGCGGTCTCATCCGAGCGACTGGCTGACCTGATATTCAACGAAGACGCGCTCGGCGGGCTCGATCCCGCGCTGACGGAAGCCGCCCGTGACACCTTGATCACGGCAGCCAAAGCGGATGCAACGGCGCTTGGTCAAATCGGATCGAGTGGCGAATTTGCTGTGTGGTTGAACCTCGCGCTTGGCGAGAATTTGTCCGCTGAAAGCGCCTCGTTGGAGCAAGACGTCGCCGACTGTCTGCGCGATTTATACGACATCGACGGTACGGCGCGCGACCTCGCAGTCTTCATCAACACGAACCCCGAGATCTGGGCGGCGCGGACGCTTTGGACTGCAACCCTGGCGCGGCTTGGCTTGACGCCGCCGAGCCAAGACGCAGCCGACAGTGCCGTGGACCGTGTGATCGCGGATGAGCAGGAAATGGCAGAGTTTGGCGGGCCACGGATTCCGATCAGTGACGAGACGCGCGCACAGATCGTGGCAGTGGTCACAGCTGAGATCGAGTCACTCGACAAGACTGAAGACCGAGGCAGTGATGAAGTGGAGCGGGCGCGCCTCGCCTGGACCATTTTGCACGGCCTGGGTGAGGCCACACTCGACCGGGCCGGCGCGGCCGCGCTGACAACGCTGTTGACGCGCCGCGCTGAAACCACCGAAGACGAAGCGCGACTGCCGAGCACGCTCAGTTCGAACGACCCGCGGGTTCAGATGACCCGGCACGCGGAGGACATGCTCACAGCTGACCTCGGTGCACTGGAGAGAGGTGAGAACCACGCCGATTTCCTCGAGCGCATCACCGGTGCTGACATCACCAAGAACGTCAACGACTACATGATTGGGGTTTGTTCGGCCTTTCTCGACGAAGGGCTTGCGTCCTGGCATATGCCAAGCCGGGCAACAGGGTTCTACGACGCCTGGCGCAATCTGGTCAGGGGTGATCAGAGCTTTGACTTTGACGGCATCACAGATTGGCGCGGTGCTGTGGGGCAATTGCCGCTCAATGCCACTGACTCGGTGATCAACCAGCTGGTGCAGTTGGGCGTGGATCAAAGTGGCTGGTCCGACTACTGCGGCCGCTCACTCGCGCATTTGCGCGGTTGGGCGGGGATGATTTTCTGGCGCCAAGAGAACGCGGGCTATGCCCGCCAACAGGCGCAGCCAATTGACCTCATGCAGTACCTCGCCGCGCGGCTGTTCTATCAGAACTTGCTGGTGACCAAGACGGCGATGGCCAACTGGAACCTGCAACCGGGAATGGAGTCTCTGCGCGCCCATTTCTCAACGCATCTAGAAGAGTATTTCGTGCGGCGTGAGTTGTTTGCCGGCAACCTCGGTGACGATCTAGCCAACCGCGCTCGCGCACTGGTTCAGCAGTCGGGCCGGGGGCGAGATCTGTCGCAACGCTGGCGGGCGCTTGCCGATCTGGTCTGGTCTGAGCGGCGGCGTGGCGACAACACACGTGCTGCAGCGGACAACGGCTGGCGCTTGTACCGCCTGGCACAGCACCTCGGGGTGTCAGCGAGCGTGATGCGTGGCATGGAAGCCGTGCAGTGCACGCGTTTGATCGAGACGCTCAATGAATTCTCGGGAACGGATCACGGTCCGGCTTGGCTTTTGGCTTTTGAGAAAAACTACCGCGACGAAATCTGTAATGCCCTGGCGTTGAACCGTGGCCGTGGCCGCTGGCTCAGCCGCAAGGACAACCGGCCGAAGTCGCAGATTGTGTTCTGTATTGATGAGCGCGAAGAGTCAATCCACCGCCACTACGAAGAACTCGATCCCGGCCACGAGACCTTTGGCGCTGCCGGATTTTTTGGCGTGGCGATGGAATACCGTGGTCTGGATGAACACAACCACACACCATTGTGCCCGGCACCGGTGACACCCCAGCACCGCATTCTCGAAGTGGCGCGGCCCAAAGAGCAAGGCGGGCCGCTTGAGAAACACACCCGCCGCGCGAAGTGGGCGGAAGTCTTTCACGACACCTACTGGGAGATGAAACGTAACCCGGTCTCAAGCTACTTCCTGATCGATGTCTCGGGTTTCTTGATGTCGATTCCCTTGCTCGGCCGGATGTTCTTTCCGCTGAAGTATTTCAGCGCGATGGAATCTTTGGGCAAAGCCGTGGTTCCAGATGTCTCAACGCAGCTGGCGGTAGACTTCGATGAAAACAAAGGCCCAGACGGTTTTGTGAACTTCGGCTTTACACACACCGAGCAAGCAGACCGGGTAATGGGACTGTTGCAGAACATCGGGCTGCTCGAAGACTTTGCGCCCATTGTTGTGATTTGTGCGCACGGGTCGTCGTCTGAGAACAACCCCTACATCAACGCCTACGATTGCGGTGCGTGTGGCGGCAAGGGCGGTGAGCCAAACAGCCGCGCTGTGGCGGTGATGGCCAACAACCCCGCCGTGCGCAGCATCCTCGCTGAGCGCGGCATTCACATCCCGGACGACACGTGGTTTGTCGGCGGTTTTCACAACACCGCAACCGAGATCGTGACCCTGACCGATGAGGTTGATGTGCCGGACGCATTGCGCCCAGCCTATCAGGTGGTCAAGCGTGACATCGCCGAGGCGGTGCGCCGTTCGGCGCGCGAGCGCTGCCGCCGCTTTGCATCGGCGCCCAAGGATCAAGATCTCGACACCTCGCTGCATCACACGATGGAGCGCGCAAGTGACTTCAGCCAGATCCGTCCCGAGTTGGGGCATGCCACAAACGCCTGCGCGGTGGTGGGCCGCCGGGCGCTGACCCAGGGCATGTTCTTCGACCGCCGGTCCTTTGTGATCTCCTACGACCCCAACACCGACCCCGAGGGCACCGTGCTCGAGCGCATCTTGCTGGCGGTTGGACCGGTGGGCGCGGGGATCAACCTCGAGTACTACTTCTCAACAGTGGACCCCGGCGTCTACGGCTCCGACAGCAAGGTGCCGCACAACGTCAGCGGGTTGATCGGTGTGATGGAGGGCGCGCACAGCGACTTGCGCACCGGACTGCCACGGCAGATGACCGAAGTGCACGAGCCGATGCGCCTGCACCTTGTGGTCGACGCCGACCCGAACATCGCGGGTGCGATCTACGGCCGTCAACCGGGCATCCAGCAATTGCTCGACGGCGAGTGGGTGATCTTGATTGTGCACGATCCGGCCACGGGTGACTTGCTGCGCTTTGTGCCCGGCGTTGGCTTTGAGAAATGGGATGACAGCAACCTGCAAGACGTACCAGAAGTGGCCGAGAGCTACGACTGGTTCAAGGGCCGGTACCAGTGTTTTATCCCACCGGCACGCATCACAGAGCCCACAAAGTCATGGCTTTCTTAAAGGGGGGAGCGATCAATGTTTGAAGTAATCTTAAGTCTTACCTTGCTGTCGCCCCTGGTGGCGGCGGCGCTTATCGGGTGGAACCTGATTGGCGGTGAGAAGACATTAGACTATCGGCAAGTGCAGAACACGGCCATCGGGGCACTGGCTGTCGCGATGGTCGGCGCGGCCATCATGTTTGTCTCGGTGCTGATCGATCCCACTCCCCGCGAAGTCACCGCCTACACCTGGTTCACCTTGAACGAGGTGACCATTGAAATCGGGTTCCTGGTTGACAGCCTGTCGGCGTTGATGGCGCTGATGATCACGGGATTCAGTTTTCTGATTGGGGTGTTCTCGAAAAACTACATGCACAACGACGACAGCTTCTCGCGCTACTTCGCAGCGGTGATGTTGTTCGTGTTTGCCATGCTTGTATTGGTTCTCGGTGACAACTTCATCTTGCTGTTTGTCGGCTGGGAGAGTGTGGGTCTGTGTTCGTACTTGTTGATTGGGCACTTCTATCAGCGCAAGTCGGCTGCGGCCGCGGGCACCAAGGCTTTTGTGATGAACCGGATAGGGGACGCGGGTTTCCTCGCCGGAATATTCCTGATCATCATGAATTTCCAGTCGGTGCAGTACACCGAAGTGTTTGCGCGCCTCGGTGAACTCTCGACGCCGATGGCCACCGC
>CALAMQ010000166.1 GCA_937925815.1 uncultured Granulosicoccaceae bacterium
ACTGCGCGCCGCGCGTGACGGCGAGAGCTGGGCCCAATTCCAAGCCGGCGAGGGGGTGTTCGTGTCCGAGCCTCTGATGCGACGTTTGGCTGTGTCGCTCGGCGAGCCTGTCTCGATCGAATGGCCAGAGGGCCGCATTGACGCGCCACTGCTCGGTGTTTTTCGCGATTACAGCAGCAGCCAAGGTGTGCTCGCCATGAGTGAGTCGCTGGCCCGCGCGGCGGGTGACACGCGGCCTTTTAAAAGTGCGGGCGTGGCGTTCACGGCGGACGCTGCGCGCGAGCCGACGCGTGAATCCCTGCGCCAATTCGCCCAGAGACTCGACGGTGATTACCGCGTCACTGACAGCGAAACCGTGCGGCGGGAATCGCTCGCGGTGTTCGATCGGACTTTTGCCGTGACCGACGTGATCAAATTGCTTGTGACCGGGGTTGCGTTGTTGGGTGTCTTTGGTGCCTTGATGGCGGTGTTGCTGGAGCGGCGCGCTGACTTCAGTGTCATGCGCGCGGTTGGGCTCGCGCCGCGTCAACTGCGGCAGCTGTTGATCGGTTTGGCACTGGTGCTCGGACTGATGGCAGCGGTGTTCGCCGCACCGCTCGGGGCGCTGCTTGCGTGGTTGCTCACCGACATTGTCAATACGCGCGCCTTTGGGTGGAGCATCGATCCGCACATCAGTGCCGCGGCTTTTGCCTCGACCCTCGTGCTCGGCCCGATTGCGGCCGTGATCGCGGCGCTGTGGCCTGCGCGGCGCGCTGAACACATCGCCATCAACGACGTCACGCGCGTATGAGACACGGATTCCACAGCGCCGGGTGGTGCCTCGCAGGGCTCATGCTGTTGTTGGTCGGCTGCACGCCGTCGCCCCCCGCCGACACCGGCGTCGCGCTCGACACCGTGCTCGGCGGTGAGGCGCAATCTGGCTTTGCCCGCGCAGAGGCCCCTTATGATTTTCAGTTTCCAGAGGACCACAACGCACACCCGGATTTTCGCAACGAGTGGTGGTACATCATCGGCAACCTCAACGCCGACACCGGTGAGGCCTTTGGCTACCAACTGACGTTTTTCCGTGCCGGTGTGCGCGCCGGTGACGCTAAGCCCGCAGCGGGGTGGTCGAGCAACGCGTTTTGGATGGCGCACTTCGCCGTGACCGATATCGCGGGCCAGACGCACCACCACGCCAGCCGTTTTGCACGCGACGGGCGTCTCGCAGGTCAGACGAGCGCGCCCTTCGCGGTGTGGCTCGATGACTGGCGGCTCAGCGCCCTCGATCCAGACGCCGATGCGGCCTTACCGTGGAGATTGCAAGCCCGCGCCGATGACATGGAAATCGACATTGTGCTTAACCTCGACAAGCCGATAGTTTTAAACGGCGATGCCGGGCTAAGCCATAAAGGCGGGGCTGCGGGCAACGCCTCGTACTACTACTCTGCGACCCGACTCGGCACGCGCGGTGAGCTTGAGCTCGATGGGCGTCGCCACCGCGTCGCGGGTGAGTCCTGGCTCGACCGCGAGTGGAGCACCAGTGCGCTCGCCGAGGGCACGGTGGGTTGGGACTGGTTCTCGCTCCAGCTCGACACCGGCCACGACCTCATGCTCTACCAATTGCGCGAGGCTGACGGCACGACCCACCCCGCAAGTGCCGGCACTCAAGTGGCGCCAGACGGGGAGGCCACACATTTGAGCGCGGCAGACTACACGCTGACACCGCTTCGCGTTTGGACGGCGAGTGATGGCCGGGAATACCCCGTGAGTTGGCGCGTAGAGGTACCGTCGCTGTCGCTTGATGCGGTGGTTGAAGCGCGTGTGGACGCGCAGTGGATGAACACAGCGGTGGTGTATTGGGAGGGCGCGGTCGAGGTTCGCGATTCGGACGGACGAGCGCGTGGTGTCGGCTACCTCGAAATGACAGGGTATTGAAGGGATCTAGCTGTCTACTCAACCCCTGGGACTCGGTGTTTTGACGCGCTGTGGTCTAATGCGTTATGGCTAAACACTCTGAAAACGCAGCACTGGCCACTGGTGACAGGCGCGCCGTGTGGTGGTTGATGTCCGGCAGCGCGCTGAGCAACCTCGCCGACGGGGTGCTGATTGTGGCGCTGCCCTGGCTCGCAAGCGAACTCACGCGGGATGCGTTGTTGATAGCGGTGGTCACCGCCGCAACCCGACTGCCGTGGTTGTTGTTCTCAATCCCGGCCGGGGTCCTCGCCGACCGCGTCAACCGTTCCCGACTGCTGGTTGGCGCTGACGCGATAAGGGCCATGCTTGCCTTGGTGTTGGTGGCTTTGGTTGCAACCGTTGGTGATGCCGCGCCCGCGTCGGCGCTGGCTGTGGTGGCCTTGCTCTCTGGTGTCGCCTTCGCGCTTGGCGCGGCCGAAGTGGTGCGCGACAACACCGCGCAGACGTTCTTGCCGGATCTCGTGCCAGCGTCGGCGCTCGAAACCCAAAACGGCAGGCTTTGGTCGGTGGAGCTCTTGACCGGGCAATTGCTCGCGCCCGCCATTGCCGGCGGTTTGATAGCGGTCTCGTTGCTGCTGCCCTTTGTTCTCGCTTGCGTCGCCTACACACTTGCCGCTGTGCTGCTGTGGCAAATTCGCGTCAAAGCCAAACCCGTGGCTGCGCCAAGTGGCTGGTGGCTGTCTGCACGCGAGGGCTGGCAGTGGCTGCGCGGGCACTCACAGCTTCTGCGGCTCGCGTTCTTGTTGGGCTTGGTCAATTTCTCAGCCGCGGGCTTGATGACGATTTTGGTGCTCTACAGCCGCGAGCTTTTACTGCTTGAGGCGGGTGCGCACGGTGCGCTGCTTGCAATTTCGGCCTTGGGTGGGGTGCTCGGCGGTTGGCTCTGTCCACGTGTGGTGCGCCGTTTCGGCGCGCTGCCAAGTGTCTGGCTCGCGCTCACATTGTTTGCGCTGATGCCCATCATCATGGGTTTGTACGTGGCGCCCTGGGTGGCGGCGGCTGCGCTGTTCCTCGAGAGCTTTGCCTCCTTGCTCTGGAATGTGGTCACCGTGTCGTGGCGGCAACGGCACATACCGGCGTCGCTGCTCGGTCGCGTCAACAGCCTCTACCGCTGCGCGGGTTGGGGCGGTATCGCCTTTGGTGCGCTGGCGGCGGGTTTGCTGGTGTCGGCGCTGGAATCCACGCTTGGACGGGACGGCGCGCTGCGAGCGCCGTATCTCTTTGCGGGCGCCTTTAACCTGCTGTTGATGATCTGGGCGAGCCGTTGGCTGCGACTCGGTGACAGCAAGTAGTGGCTCAATTGGGCGGTGAGCCGCGCTGCGATGTGTGAGAAACTCAATGTTTAACGGCTAAAGGGGACAGGCGCATGGGTGTGCTGGCAACGACAGTGGTGTTGTTTGTGGCACTGCTGCACACCGGGTTTTTGGTGCTTGAGATGTTCCTCTGGACCAAGCCCATGGGGCGCAAAGTGTTCAGAAACAGCGAGGACTTCGCGGGTGCAACCCGCGTGCTCGCGGCCAATCAGGGCCTGTATAACGGCTTTCTCGCTGCGGGCCTGTTCTGGTCGGTGTTGTCCGCCCAGGCAGATGTCGCGGTGTTTTTCTTGGGCTGTGTTGTGGTTGCAGGTGTCTACGCTGCGGTGACAGTCAACCGCATCATTTTCTACGTCCAGGCCGCGCCCGCGCTGCTTGGTCTGGTGTTGCTCGCGCTCTGATTGCGCGGCAACGCAATCTTCAAGCTGTGTCAGCTGCCAAGCGCGGCAGTGGCTCCTCATCGATGTACCAGTGAACGAGGGCGGCGGCCACGCCGAGCACAATACCCGCGTACCACATGCCGTCGTAGCTGCCGGTGTTGTCTACCAACCAGCCGCCCCACCAAATACCGATAAAACTGCCGAGCTGGTGGCTCAAGAACACAAAGCCGAAGAGCGTTGCAAGGTATTGCACGCCAAACACGCGCGCGACAATGCCGGTGGTCAGTGGCACCGTGGACAGCCACAAAATGCCCATGACCGCCGAAAACACATAGAGCGTGGTCGCGGTCTTCGGTGCGGCCAGCAGCGCGGCGATGGTCAGCGCGCGCAGCAGGTAGATCCACGCGAGGCTGACTTTCATGGAGTGGCGCTGGCCAATCCAGCCCGCGCCAAATGAGCCTGCAATGTTGAACAACCCAATCAGCGCCAAGCAGAGCGCACCGACCTCGCCGCTGTGGCCGAGGTCTGACACGTAACTTGGGAAGTGCACGGCGATAAACGCCACGTGGAAACCGCAGACGAAAAAACCGGTGGTCAACAAAATGTACCCTCGGTGTTGCCGCGCCTCGCGCACCGCCTCGCGCAAGCCTTGTTTTGCCGGGGCCGCCGCATTACTGGCGCTGGTGCCGGGCAACAGCAAGGCTAGCGGTATCAGCATGGCGGTGAACACGGTGAGCGCAAACAGGGCATCGCTCCAGCCCCATTGGTTGATGAAATACTGGCTGAGCGGTGAAAAGATCACCTGGCCAAGTGAGCCCGCGGCGGTACCCAGGCCAAGCGCCATGGAGCGCCGCTCAGGGCCGACCACCCGGGCCATGGCCGCCATGGCAAGCGAGAACGCAGAAAACGCTATGCCAAGCCCGGTCAGAACCCCCGCGCTCAAGTGAAGCGCGAGCGGGGCGTCGGCGTTGACAAGGCCAATGATGCCAAGCGCGTAGAGCACGGCGCCAAGGCAGATGACCCGCGCCGGCCCGAAGCGGTCTGCAATTGCGCCGGCAACTGGCACGCCGAGGCCCCAGAGCAAATTTTGTATCGCCATGGCGAGCGCGAAGGTCTCGCGGCTCCAGCCTTTGTCGAGGGTGATCGGGTCGAGAAAGAGCCCGAAAGACGAGCGCACACCAAAGCCGATTGTTGAGATCAGGCAGGCGGCGAGAATCACGACAGCGGGGGACTGCCAGCGGGAGAGTGTGGTCATGGGGTAGGTCCGGTGTGCAGCACGAGTATGCACAGCATTGGCGTCACCGGACAAGTGTGGGCGCGCTAGAACGGCGGCCTGGCTGCGGAGCGGTAGACCCGCGCAAAAAACCACAACAACAACGTCAAACCGAGCGGTGCGGCCACAATATTGATGAACTTCATGCGCTGTTCGAGCGCGTCGATGTCTTCGCGCAGCTGGCGTTGCACATCGCGCAGTTGGGTTCTGATTTCAACCTTCTCGGCTTCAAACGCCGCGATGGTGTCCGACTGCTCTTGGTTGAGCACCAGCGCATCAACGCCGCCCTTGGCGCGTTGTATTTCTGCCAGGCGTGTCTCGGTCTCGGTGAGCCTCGCGGTCAGCTCGCGCTCGGTGCTGCGAAAGCGTTGGTCGGCTTCGCGTTCGAGCTGCAACACCACGTGAAAGGGCCGCTGGTGCTGCCCGCGCGAGCGCAGTGCAATCAGGTCGGTGTTGCCGATCAAGGTCTCAACGGCGTTCAGAAAAAACGCGCCATTGTCGGCAAAGGGTTGCGCGATGCGCTGCCCGAAAAAGTCTTGGAGCTGGACCCACATTTGATCCGCGAGGAAGTCGGTGTCAGAGACCACCACAATTGCCGTGTCATCGGTTGCGCGCTCAAGGTGATCCGCCGTGACACCTGCAGGCGGGCCATCCGGGAAGGCGGTGGCTGGGCGGCCACGCAGCAAGGCCGCGAACGTGTAGGCCTCATCTGTGGCGGTGAAGCGGTCGTAGAGGCTGGCTGGGTCAAACAAAAAGAGCAGATCGGCGGCGTCAATCAGGCCGCTGTTGCGGCTTGAGCTCAACAGCGGTGTGAAGGTGAAGGGGCTGTCGTCGCGCGTTTGCAGCGCGCCCGCGCTTGCAAAATTGAACAACTCCAAACCGCTGACAATGGGCTTGTCGCTTGGCGGCGGATTGACGTGGTAGAGCCCGAGGTGGCGTACCACCTGATTGCCGGTGCGGGTGGGCACAGCAATGGCGTTGTCAGCGTCTGCAACCACTTTGCCTGCGACCATCTCGATGCCCCAGGTGTCGAGCAAGGTGGCGGGGTTTGAAGCGGTGGTGCCGCTCTCAGCCGGCGCGCCTTGGCTGGAGAGACTCTCGGCGATGGGGTCAATGAACAACGCGAGGCGACCGCCGCGCAGCACGAATTGGTCGATGGCGTAGAGGTGGGCCTCGTTAAACCCGTTGGGGTGGATCACAACGAGCGCGTTGACATCATCCGGGATGGCGGTGGTGTCGGGTGGCAACAGCTGCGCGTCGGCGAGCTCGCGCAATTGCTGGACCGAGGCCCACGGCGCGGTCGGCCGCCCTGCGATGGCGTTGAATCCACCGCCCACTTCAAGCGTGCTCCAAATGGCAACCTTGGGCGCGCGCTCGCGCCCGGCCAGCAACACCGCAGTGCTGATGTCTTGCTCGAGCGTGGCCTCGTCAATGGGTTGGAAGAACGGGATCAGCTTGGTGTCACCGCGTGCGCCGGTTGCCGCAAGGCCAAAATAGACCGCCGGCAGGCCCGGCGCGAACGCCGCTGGCGTCAGCCCGAGGCTTGCTGCGCGGTCTTCAGCCTGTGAAAACGGTGTGGGGTCAATCACCTCAAGCGTGAGTGCCCCGTTGCTTTGCAAGACGTATTCGTCGAGCAGGTCGTTGACGCGCCGTTTGTAATTGCGAATGGTCGGGATGTCGCGCGTGGCCTCTTCGGTGAAGAAGAGCTCGAGGTGCACGGCCGAGTCGAGTTGTTGCAGGGTGTTCAGCGTGCCGTCTGAGAGGGTGTAGAGCCCATCTTGGGTGAGGTCAGTGCGCCAGCCGCCGCCGACGCGCTGCAACAAGCCAAGTGCGATCAGCGCCACGGCAAAGACGGCAAGCAACAACGCGGGGGTGCGGGGGAGTCTCATGCGCGGTGCCACTTCATGCGTCCCGCTGGCCGGAGACGGCGATGCCGGTGGCCAACAAAAACGTGGTGATCAGAATCAGGAAGTAGCCAAGATCACGCAGGTCCAACACGCCACGGCTGATGGCCTCGAAGTGCGCGAGCACGCTGATTGCGGCAACGCTGTCCAGCAACGCCGTTGGCGCCCAGGTGGCAAAGGCGTCGAGCACCAGCGGCGAGCCCGCCGCGACCAAGACAAAACAGGCAACCGCAGACAAAATGAACGCGATGATTTGGTTGTTTGTGAGCGCCGAGAGGAAACCGCCAACGGCGATAAACGCACCGGCCATCAACCAACTGCCGAGGTAGCTTGCGGTGATCACGCCGTTGTCAGGGTCACCGAGGTAGTTCACGGTCAACCACAACGGCGCTGTCAGCAGCAAGGCGAGGCCAGTCAGCAGCCAGGCGGCCAAAAACTTGCCGCACACCGCAGAGGCGATGGAGAGCGGTAGCGTCAGCAGTAATTCAACGGTGCCGGATTTGCGCTCTTCGGCCCACAGCCGCATGGTCAAGGACGGCACCAGAAAGAGATAGAGCCAGGGGTGGAAATTGAAAAAGCTCACAAGGTCTGCCTGGCCGCGCGCGTACAGGCCGCCGAGAAAAAAGCTGAAGACCCCGGACAGCACCAAAAATATCAGGATGAACAATGACGCGAGCGGGCTTGTAAAATAGCTTGCAAATTCGCGCCTGAACACGGTGTAGGTGCCAATCACAGACTGACCTCCACGGCGTCGTTGCTGGTGATGCGCCTGAAGACGTCATCCAGCCTGCCAGATTCCACGCTCATCGCCTGCGGTGCCCAACCTTTGCCAGCGAGCTTGGCTTGCACCGCAACAAACAACGGTGCGCCGGGCGTCGGGAGCAGGGTGAAGCGGTTGGGGTTGTCCACACTGAACTCGATGCCAGCGGTCTCGGGCAGTGACCGCAACGCCGCGGCGGCCTCGTGCGTGTTCGGTAGTTCCAAGGTCACGGCGCCGCAGTAGCGAGACTGGCGTACCAGCTCACCCGGCGTGGAGTCGGCGCGCACGCGGCCGCCTGCAATGATCAGCGCGCGGTGACACACCGCCTCGACTTCCTCGAGGATGTGGGTCGAGAGGATCACGGTTTTGTCAGCGGCCAAGTTGCGAAGCAGCTCGCGCACGTGTTGTTTTTGGTTGGGGTCGAGGCCGTCGGTTGGCTCATCCAGCACCAACACGCTTGGGTCGTGCACCAGTGTCTGCGCTATACCAACGCGCCGCTTGAAGCCTTTGGATAAGGTGTCAACGGGTTGTTTGAGCACCGCGTCGAGCTCGAGCTGTTCACTGACAGCGCGTAAACGGTTCTTGCGCTCTGCGCGAGAGAGCCCGCGCGCGCGGGCGATGAAATCGAGGTAGTGGTCGACGCGCATGTCGCCGTAGGCCGGCGCACCTTCTGGCAGGTACCCTAAGTGTTGCTGCACTTGCCGGCGCTGTCGGTGGACGTCTTTGCCAAGCACGCGCACCTCGCCTGCGCTCGGGCGGTAGAAGCCTGTAATCAGGCGCATGGTGGTGGACTTGCCGGCGCCGTTTGGCCCGAGAAAACCCAAGACCTGACCCGGCTCAACGCTAAAACTGATGTCGTCCACGGCGTTGACGCCGCCGAACTGCTTGCTGAGCGATGTGACTTCAATCATGGGGTGTGCTGGGTTCTCTCACGCGCGTTGCTGTGACCCACGCGAACCGCAAGGGTTGCCTAAAGGGAGGCGGGGTTTAGAAATCGAGCAACGTGAACACATCCAGTCCCATCTCGCGCATGCGTTCAGCGCCGCCGAGTGCGTCGATTTTGGCCAGCGCCGCGATTTCAACCAAGTCTCCGTCGAGTGCTTTGATCATAGTCACTGCCGCGGCCAGCGTGCCGCCGGTTGCGATCAAGTCATCCACCAACAGCACGCGCGCGCCGGGCGCGAAGGCGTCGGTGTTGATCTCGAGCGCGGCCTCACCGTATTCAAGCGTATAAGACTGAGACAGCGTTTCCGCCGGCAATTTGCCCGCTTTGCGAATGGGGGTGAAGGCGGTGTTCAGCGCGTAGGCGACCGGCGCGCCGAGAATAAAGCCGCGCGCGTCCACGCCCGCGACCACATCAATGTTCTGACCGATGTACCGGTGCACAAAGGCGTCGATGAGCACGCGGTAGCGCGCGGGGTCTTGCAGGACGGGTGTGATGTCACGGAACTGCACGCCCTCGATGGGCCAGTCCGGCACGGTGCGGATGGCGGGTTCAAGGGCGTCGTGGAAGTAACCTGTCATGGTGGGGGTCTCAGGTGATATAGGCCGCGCGCAGGGCACCGATAAAGCGCGCCACGTCGTCTGGCGCGAGGGTGTTGATGCCGGCCGCCGCAGCGCGACCGCCGCCGGTTTCAAATTGTCGGCAGACCGCGTCTGCGCCCTCACGGCGCGACAGCGGGGCGCGCACGCTCACAACGTAACCGCCGGGTTTTTCAGTCAAGAGCGCGTGCGCGCGGTCCGGGCTTGCGTTGGCGAGCGCGTTGGCAAACACACCGCCAATGCGCCGCGCCCAGGCCGCGTCCGGCAGTGTGAACACCGCGATGTGATCATCGGTTTCTGTTGGGGTCAGCGCCTCGGTGTTGGCGTTGTCGGCGGCATAGCCGTCGCGCAACGCTGTGAACGCGGCGTCCTCTTGAATGAAGCTAAAGGGATCGCTGTGCGGCTGCACTGCGCGGTAGAGCGCCTCGGGGCTGAACAACAGGTCGTCTAGGCTGGCGCCGTAGCCGTTGTAGTTGAGCAGAGTGCCGAGTTCTTTGAGCGCGTCGAGCGCGGGGTCATCGAGACCGAGCGGTTCAGCCGCAGCTTGGGCGGCGGTGAAGAGGTTGTCGCCGAAGGCCGCGGTCACCGCCCAAGGCAGGTGCGCGCCGCCGAGCTGCTGGTTGACCAGCAGGCCGGTGCAGACGTTGGCGTCGGTGTCGATGTTGGCCGTGAAATGCGGCGCCTCTGGCAGCTCACCTGGAAAGTGGTGGTCGGTGTAGTCAACCGGTACGCCGGCCGCGAGCAGGCGCTCCAGCGCCTCGCGGTTTTTGTCGAGCGAGATATCGAGCACGGTGACGGATGAAACGCTGTCTGGCACCTGCTTGAGCAGGTTGATATCGCGTTTGACGCCGGTGATCAGGGTGGATTCGCGCGGGTCTGCCAGGCGAAGTTGGTGCAGCGCGCAGATTCCGTCTGCGTCGCCATTGAATACATCGTAATGCGTCACGAGGACTCTCTCTGCGTGGGTTTGGAATCACGCTTCAAGGCGCGTGCCACGCGCGGCACCAGGCCCGGTCCTTCATAGATGAGCCCGGTGTAGACCTGCACCAGGTCCGCGCCCGCATCGCACGCGGCGCGGGCGTCATCACCTGAGGCGATGCCGCCGACCGCGATCAACGCGGTGTCCGGGCCGAGCAGCTTGCGCCAGGTGCTGATGATGGGTGCGGTGCGTGACCGCAGCGGTCCGCCGGACAAGCCGCCAGCCTCGTCGCCGTGTTGCAGTCCGGTCACGGCTTCGCGGTCAACGGTGGTGTTGCTCGCGATCACGCCGTCTATGCGGTATTCGGTGACCAAGGAGGCAATGGCGGCGCGTTGGTCGTCGTCCATGTCTGGCGCCACCTTGAGCAGCAGCGGCAGCGCGCGCCCAAGCTTCTGCACCTGCTGGTCGCGCTCAGCGGTGAGCGCGGACAACAAGCCGCCGAGCGCGTCTGACTGTTGCAGGTCGCGCAGATTCTTGGTGTTGGGTGAGGAGATGTTGATCGTGACGTAGTCCGCCACCGGCGCCACTGCCTGCAAGCAGCTGATGTAGTCATCCGTTGCGCGTTCAGCGGGGGTGACAGCGTTTTTGCCAATGTTGACACCGAGCACGCCGGACCAGCGGCGGGCGTTGACCCGCTTGACGAGCGCATCGACCCCGAGGTTGTTGAAACCGAAGCGGTTGATCAGCGCGTCGCGCTCAGTCAGGCGAAAGAGCCTGGGCTTGGTGTTGCCCGGCTGCGCCACAGGCGTGACGGTGCCGACCTCCAAAAAACCAAAACCCATGGCGCCAAAGGCGTCCACCGCGCGCGCGTCCTTATCAAGGCCGGCGGCGAGGCCGATGCGGTTGGCAAAGCGCAGCCCGAGGAGATCAACCGGGTCTTCAATGGCTTTGCCGCAACAGGCGCGCACCAGAGGAGCTGCGAGGGTGGTTGAGAG
>CALAMQ010000167.1 GCA_937925815.1 uncultured Granulosicoccaceae bacterium
ATTTCGCAGAGGACGCTGGGTGCTGTATAAGGGTTTTTTGGATGCGCTCGACCCCACTGCCCATGACCGTTCCGCTGCTGGAACTCAGCAAAATTCGCAAAGCCTTTCCAGGCACCCTCGCCAACGACGACGTCGACCTCACAATCGCGCCCGGTGAAATCCACGCCTTGCTCGGTGAGAACGGCGCTGGCAAAAGCACGCTCGTGAAAATGCTGTACGGCGTGTTGGGGCGCGACGGCGGCGAGATGCTGTGGAACGGCGCGCCGGTGGATATCGCCAACCCACGTGCCGCGCGCGCGCTCGGCATCGGCATGGTGTTTCAGCACTTCTCGCTGTTTGACGCGCTGACCGCCGGTGAGAACATCGCGCTCTCGCTGGACGACGCAAGCGAACACCACGACCTCAACGCCGCTGCGCGCTCGCTCTCTGAACGCTACGGATTGCCGCTCGACCCCGACGCGGTGGTCGGCGACCTCTCCGTTGGCGAGCGGCAGCGCATTGAGATCATCCGCTGCCTGTTGCAGACACCGCAGTTGCTGATTCTGGATGAACCCACCTCGGTGCTCACCCCGCAAGAAGCTGACAAGCTCTTCGAGACACTTGAACAGCTGCGGGCCGACGGCAAGTCAATTTTGTACATCAGCCACCGCCTCGAAGAAGTACAGCGGCTCTGCGACCGTGCCACCGTGCTGCGACACGGCAAAGTGGTCGCGGCCTGCGACCCGCGCAAAGAGACTGCCGCATCGCTTGCAACGTTGATGGTTGGCAACAGCGTGGAGGCGGTCGAACGCGACGACGCACAACAGTTGGGCGCCCCCCTGCTCAGCATCAACGGCCTAACCCGCCCGCCGGAGACACCGTTTTCCGTTGCGCTCGATGCCGTCTCATTGACCGTGCGCGCAGGCGAGATCGTCGGTATCGCGGGCGTCGCTGGCAACGGCCAGTCAGAACTCTTCGAAGCGATCTCCGGAGAAACACAACAAGCCCGCGCAGCCGACGTCAGCCTCGCTGACACCCCGGTTGGCAAGCTCGGCATCAGCGCGCGTCGCGCGCTCGGCGCGGCCTTTGTGCCCGAAGAGCGCCTCGGCCACGGCGCGGTGCCAGAAGACGCACTGAGCCACAATCTGCTGCTGTCGCGCCACGCGAGTGACCGCAGCGCATTTCTCGGCCCGCTCGGCTGGTTGCGCAGTGGCGCGCTCAAAGCGGCCAGCCGCCGCGTGATCGACGCGCTCGACGTGCGCTGCAGCGGTCCAGATCCCCGCGCCAACGCGCTCTCGGGCGGCAACTTGCAAAAATTTATCATCGGCCGTGAGCTCGACCGCCAACCGCGCGTGATGGTAATCAACCAACCGACCTGGGGCGTGGACGCTGGCGCCGCCGCACACATCCGCCGCGAACTGCTGGCACTCGCCGCGGCGGGTTCCGCTGTGCTGGTGATCAGCCAAGACCTCGATGAACTCTTTGAGATTTGCAACGCCATCGCGGTCATCCACGACGGCACACTGAGCGCTCCGATCCCAATTCAAGACGCAAGCCTGGAACGCATTGGCCTGCTCATGGGCGGACACCGCACTGGCGGAGAAGCAGAAGGCGCGGCCGCATGAATATCTCGCTCGTCAAACGCCAGCAGCCGTCAGCGCTATTTGCAGCTGTGTCACCGCTGATTGCGCTCACCCTGACCGTGGCAATCGGCGCCCTGCTGTTTGCCGCACAAGGCCAAGCGCCTGGCACCGCGCTCTACACGTACTTTATCGAGCCGTTAACCGAGACCTGGTCACTGCACGAGCTCGCAATAAAAGCTGCTCCGCTGATCTTGATTGCCGTTGGTTTGGCGCTGTGTTTTCAATCACGGAACTGGAACATCGGTGCCGAGGGGCAGTTCATCATGGGCGCGATTCTGGGCTCGGCGCTGCCGGTGTTGGCGCCGGATTTCACGCCGTGGTTGTTGCTGCCGATGATGGTGATGCTCGGCGCGCTCGGCGGCGCCGCCTACGGTGCGATTCCGGCGTTGCTCAAAACGCGCTTCAACACCAACGAGATCCTGACCAGCCTGATGCTGGTGTACGTCGCGCAGCTCTTCCTCGACTGGTTGGTGCGCGGCCCCTGGCGCAACCCGGAGGGCTACAACTTCCCAGAGACCCGCATCTTCTCCGACGCCGCCACCCTGCCAATGGTCTGGGCAGATTCCGGCCGCGCGCACTGGGGCATTGTGTTTGCGTTAATCGCAGCGGTGGTGTTGTACCTCGTGCAACGCAAAACCCTCACCGGCTACCGCTTTCGTGTCGTGGGCTTAAGCCCACGCGCCGGACGCTTCGCCGGCTTCTCTGAATCGCGCACAGTGTTCATGGCGTTTTGCCTGTCGGGCGCGCTCGCTGGCATTGCGGGGCTTGCAGAAGTCTCTGGCGCAAGCCAACAGCTGCGCCCGGTGATTTCACCAGGCTACGGTTTCACCGCGATCATTGTCGCGTTTCTCGGGCGCTTGAACCCGCTTGGGATTGTTGCGGCGGGGATCGTGCTGGCGCTGACGTACCTCGGCGGCGAGGCGGCGCAAATGTCGCTGGGCCTGTCGGATAAAGTCGTGCGCGTCTTCCAAGGCATGCTGCTGTTTTTTGTGCTCGCAACCGACACCCTAATTCACTACCAAATACGCATTGCGCGCGCCGGAGCCCGACGTGGAAATCGCTGAAAACATATTGATCACCATCGTCACCGCGTCCACGCCGCTGTTGCTCGCGGCCCTCGGTGAGCTGGTGGTCGAGCGCTCTGGTGTGTTGAACCTCGGCGTTGAAGGCATGATGGTCATGGGCGCCGCGACCGGTTTTGCCGTGGCCGCAACCACCGGCTCTCCCTGGCTCGGCGTGATTGCCGCCGCCATGGTCAGCGCACTCTTCTCCACGCTGTTCGGTTTCTTGACCTTGACCATCGCGACCAACCAAGTCGCCTCGGGGCTTGCGTTGACGCTACTGGGCTTGGGCTTGTCCGGCATGATCGGCGAGCCTTTCGTCGGTGTGGCTGGCCAGAAGCTCGCCGTGTTTGAGATTCCAGTGCTCAGCGACATACCCTTAATTGGCCGCCCGCTCTTCGCCCAGGACCCGCTGTTTTATTTCTCAATTGCACTCACCATTGGCGTGGCGTGGTTCCTGTTTAAGACCCGCGCTGGACTGACGCTGCGCGCCGTTGGCGACAACCACGACTCCGCCCACGCGCTCGGCCTGCCGGTGATTCGCATCCGCTATCTCGCCGTGATGTTTGGTGGCGCCTGCGCCGGTTTGGGTGGCGCGCACTTGTCGCTTGTCTACACCCCGCAATGGGTTGAGAACATGACAGCGGGCCGCGGCTGGATCGCGCTTGCACTGGTGGTGTTTGCCACCTGGCGGCCAGCGCGGGTGCTCGCGGGCGCCTACCTCTTCGGTGCAGTCACCATCGGCCAGCTGCACGCACAGGCCTTCGGTATCCAACTGCCCTCGCAGCTCCTGAGCGCGATGCCCTACCTCGCGACAATCGCCGTGCTGGTGCTAATCTCACGCAACAAACGGCTGACCCTGCTCAACACACCAGCCTCCCTCGGCCAGCCTTTCGTGCCCAACCGCTAGAGCGCGCTGCACGGCACCTGCATAACCGATTGCGACCTGGCAGCACGCCGCGCTGCCGCAAACGCCAGAAAGCGGCCAATGTCCACGGCGTGCATCATTCCCGTGACAAGTGGCCAGGCGCACCTGGGCAGTGCACAACGCGCCCTAAACTGGGCCGTCAAATTGACGTGGGATTACCGTACAATGGCGGCGTTTCACGTCGGCAACGCCGAACCTATCCCCTTCAGGAGACCACTCAATGAAACGCACCCTGATTAGCCTGGCGGCCCTAGCCGGCATGGCATTCTCTGGCAACGCTGCGGCGGCCGACTTCAAAGCCTGCTTTGTCTACGTCGGCTCCAAAACCGACGGCGGCTGGACCCAAGCGCACGACATCGGCCGACTGGAAATTGACAAGCATTTCGGTGGCAAGGTCGAGACCGCTTACGTCGAGAACGTCGGTGAAGGCCCTGACTCCGAACGCGCCATCGAGCGTTTCGCCCGCTCTGGTTGCGGCATCATTTTCACCACCTCCTTTGGCTTCATGGACCCAACCCTCAAGGTCGCCAAGCGCTTCCCGGATGTAAAATTCGAGCACGCCACCGGTTACAAGCAATCCGATAATGTGACGAGCTACGGTTCACGCTTCTACGAAGGCCGCTACATCCAGGGCAAGATCGCAGGCGCCATGTCTAAGACTGGCTCAGCCGGCTACATCGCATCCTTCCCAATTCCAGAGGTTGTGCGCGGCATCAACATCTTCGCTAAAGGCGCGCGCGAGATGAACCCAGACTTTGAACTCAAAGTCGTTTGGGTCAACACCTGGTTTGACGCCGGCAAAGAAGCTGACGCCGCCAAAGCCCTGTTTGACCAAGGCGTCGACGTGATCACTCAGCACACCGACTCCACCGCACCGATGCAAGTGGCAGCCGAGCGTGGCGGCATGGCCTTTGGGCAGGCATCTGACATGATCGCAGCCGGTCCAGACACTCAGCTCACCGCCATCATCGACTCATGGGGCCCCTACTACATCAAGCGCACCCAAGCGGCGATGGACGGCACGTGGGAAACCGAATCCAGCTGGGACGGCCTCGTTGACGGCATCCTGACCATGGCCGACTACACCAACATGCCGGAAGACGTCGCCGCCATGGCAGAAGAGACTGAAGCCGCCATCATCGCAGGCGAGCTCCACCCCTTCACAGGCCCGATCAACAAGCAGGACGGCACGCCCTGGCTCGCCGACGGCGAAGTTGCTGAAGACGGGCCGTTGCTCGGCATGAACTTCTACATCGAGGGTGTGGAAGGCTCGCTGCCGCAGTAAATACAGCTGGAGCGGCGGTTGCCGCGCCTTAAGAAGTACCAAACTGATCGGTCTGATCCCTACAAGGCTCAGACCGTTTTTTTTGCAATTAAAATATCCAGTGTGATGAACGCATTGCGGCAAAATCGCAAATTTGAACGCTCTGACGCACCAAAAATACCATTACATCTTCATATCTAGATTTTGAAATAAATC
>CALAMQ010000168.1 GCA_937925815.1 uncultured Granulosicoccaceae bacterium
AGACTGATTCACGCGATAGAATGGGGCCATGAACCGATTGCCCCAATTGCCGCCCAATGCACGTGTCGCCGGCACCGACGAAGCCGGGCGCGGACCGCTCGCCGGCAGCGTGGTTGCGGCGGCTGTGATCCTCGACCCAACACGCCCAATAACCGGCCTCAACGACTCCAAAAAGCTCTCATCTGCGCGGCGGGAGCGGCTGTTTGACACCATTCAATCGGATGCGCTCGCGTGGAGTATTGCGCAGGCCAGCGTCGCCGAAATTGACGATCTCAATATCCTGCACGCCTCAATGCTTGCCATGCAACGTGCGGTGTCTGGTCTGCAACCGGCCGCCGAAGGGGTGCTGGTTGACGGCAACCGATTGCCTGAGTTGGCGGTGCCTGCGTGCGCAGTGATTGGGGGCGATGCCACAGAGGCCTGCATATCAGCGGCCTCGATCCTCGCCAAAGTCGCGCGTGACCGCCAAATGATTGCGCTGCACGCCGAATACCCGTTGTACGGGTTTGATCGCCACAAAGGCTATCCCACGGCAGCCCACCGCGACGCGCTCGCCGCCCACGGGGCGTGCCCGGCGCACCGGCGGTCGTTTGCACCCGTGCGGGCAGCGCTCGCGCGCGCCTCAGCGGTATACTGAACCGCCCGTAACCCGTATCGCAGCCACCCGCCAATGACCGCCGCTTTCGTCCACTTGCACGTGCATTCTGAGTATTCGCTGGTCGACAGCGTCGTGCGGATAAAACCGCTGGTCGCGGCGGTGGCCCAGAGCATGCCCGCGGTCGCGCTAACTGACCAATCTAATCTCATGGGTGCGGTGAAGTTTTATCGCGCATCCCTGGCCGCCGGTGTGAAGCCGATTCTCGCCGTTGACGCCTTGATCGCCGAAGGTGTAGAAGACGATCACCCGCACAAGCTTGTGCTCTTGTCCCAAGGGGAGCGCGGCTACAAGAATTTGTGTGAGTTGGTGAGTCGAAGCTACACCGAAGGTCAGCGACGTGGCGTGGCGAGGTTGCAGCGCGAGTGGCTCACCGCGCGCAGCACAGAGGGTTTGATTGCGTTGTCGGCGGCCCAACAGGGCGACGTTGGTCGCGCCTTGATCGACGACCGCGACGACGATGCCTACGCCTGTCTTAAAGCCTGGCGTGGTCTGTTTGGTGATCGCTATTACCTCGAGCTGCAGCGCACCGGCCGCGAGCATGAATCGCGCTATTTGCAAAGCGCCTGTCAGCTCGCCGCCGCAACCGACACCGCAGTTGTCGCGACCAACGATGTGCGTTTTATCAGTGCAGATGAATTTGACGCGCACGAAGCGCGCGTGTGCATCAACCAGGGGCGCGTGCTCATCGACCCCAACCGCCCGCGAGACTACAGCGAGCAACAGTACCTGCGCAGCGCCGAGGAGATGTGCGCACTCTTTGCGGACCTGCCAGCCGCCTGCGAAAACACCCTTGAGATCGCGCAACGGTGCAACACGCGGCTGTCGCTCGGCGCGCCGGTGCTGCCAGACTTCCCGGTGCCAGAGGGTCAAACTGAGGCCGACTACATCTGCACCGTGTCGATGCAGGGTCTCAACGCGCGCCTCGAGGCGCTTTTCCCAGATGAAACGGAGCGCGAGACCAAGCGCGGGCCCTATGACGAGCGGTTGAAAATCGAGCTCGACGTGATCAACAGCATGGGCTTTCCAGGCTACTTCCTGATCGTCGCCGATTTCATTGATTGGTCAAAGAAAAACGGCATCCCGGTCGGGCCTGGACGGGGCTCAGGTGCCGGGTCGTTGGTGGCGTGGGCGCTCGACATCACCGACATCGATCCCTTGCCCTATGACCTGCTGTTCGAGCGCTTCTTGAACCCTGAACGCGTGTCGATGCCCGATTTCGACGTCGATTTCTGTATCGCTGGCCGTGACCGTGTGATTCAGTACGTCTCGGATACCTACGGTGCCGAGAAGGTTTCGCAAATTATCACTTACGGCACCATGGCTGCCAAAGCGGTGGTTCGAGATTGCGGTCGCGTGCTCGGTCATCCCTACGGACTGGTCGACGGCGTCGCGAAATTGGTGCCGTTTGAAGTCGGTATGACCCTGACCAAAGCGCTCGCGGAATCCGAAGAACTCAAGCAACGCTATGAAGGCGACGACGAAGTTCGAAATCTGATCGACCTCGCGCTACGCCTCGAGGGGCTTGCACGCAACGCCGGAAAACACGCTGGCGGCGTTGTGATCGCGCCGAGTGGATTGACCGACTTCTGTCCGTTGTATTGCGAAGAAGACGGTGCCAGCCTTGTCACACAGTTTGACAAGGATGACGCCGAGGCGGTCGGCTTGGTCAAATTTGACTTCCTTGGCTTGCGCAACCTGACCATCATCGACAACGCGGTCAAAGACATCAACCGCCGTCGCGATGAACCACTCGACATCATGCGCATACCGCTAGATGACGCGCCGACCTTTGATTTGCTCAAACGCGCCGACACCACAGCGGTCTTTCAGCTCGAATCGCGTGGCATGAAAGAGCTGATAAAACGCCTGCAACCGGATTCTTTTGAAGATATCATCGCGCTCGTGGCGTTGTTCAGACCTGGCCCACTGCAATCTGGGATGGTCGATGACTTTATTGCGCGAAAGCACGGTAGAGAGTCGGTCTCTTACCCGCACCCGGACTATCAGCTCGAAGCCCTCAAACCGGTGCTCGAACCGACCTACGGCATCATTCTCTATCAAGAGCAGGTGATGCAGATTGCGCAGGTCATGGCAGGTTACTCGCTTGGCGGTGCCGACTTGTTGCGCCGTGCGATGGGCAAGAAAAAACCCGAAGAGATGGCCAAACAGAAATCCGGCTTTGTCGAAGGCAGCCTTGCCAATGGCATTGACGGTGGGTTGGCGGAAAAAATATTTGAGCTGGTTGAGAAGTTCGCGGGCTACGGCTTTAATAAATCCCACTCTGCCGCCTACGCGCTGATCAGCTACCAGACCGCCTGGCTAAAATGCCATTACTCAGCCGAGTTCATGGCAGCGGTGTTGTCTTCAGACATGGAGAACACCGACAAAGTTGTGATATTTCACGACGACTGCCTCGCAGCTGGGCTGAAGGTGTTGCCGCCTGACGTCAATCAATCTGCCATCGAATTCAGCGTGGTCGATAAGACCACACTGCGCTACGGCCTCGGTGCGATAAAAGGTGTAGGTGAGGCCGCGCTCTCTGGCATCTTGGAAGAGCGGCGCGAGCGAGGTCATTTCAAAGATTTATACGATTTCTGTCAGCGCGCCGATTCGCGGGTCAACAAACGCGTGCTCGAAGCCCTGATCAAAGCCGGTGCGCTCGATGACGTTGTCCCAAGTCGGGCCGCCGCGATGTCCAATCTCGACGCCGCTATGAAAGCCGCCGAGCAGCAGCACCGCAATCAAGACGCGGGTATTGATGACTTGTTTGGTGACAGCGCCTCGAGCGAGGCTGCGCCCATTCGTGTGATCGAATGCCAAGAGTGGCCAGAACTTGAACGCCTTGCCCGGGAGAAAGAGGCTCTGGGCCTCTATCTCAGTGGCCACCCGATCCACTGCTATGCAGACGATTTGAAACACGTTGCGCGTGGCAGTTTCAAGACACAGTGTGCAACCCTTGAGCCCGCCAAAGAAGGGCGCTACGCCCGAGGGAAAGAGACTGTTTTGGCGGGATTGATCAGCGCTATTCGTGTGATCAACGGCAACCGCGGGCGGCGCTGCATCTTGACCTTGGACGACGCCACAGGGCGAGTTGATGCGGTCATCAGCGGTGAGCTTTTTGACAGCTATGCGCACTTGATTGGGGTCGACCGTGTTGTGGTGGTCGAGGGCGAACTCGCTATCGACGATTTCTCCGGTGGTTTTCGTATTCGCGGTCGTGAGATATACGACATTGATGCCGCCCGCGCCCGTTTCGCCAAAGGGGTGGTGTTGACCTTAAGCAGTGCTTCCAGCGCGAGCACGCTAGACCCTCTAGCTGATCTGCTCGCGCAACACAGCTCGGGCAATATCCCAGTTAAAGTGCTCTACCGCAATGCCTCTGCGCACGCCGCCATACAACTTGGACGGGCGTGGCGCGTGCGCCCCGAAGCGGAACTCATCACCGCATTGGGAGCACTCGAACCTGTAGAGCAGGTCGACGTCGCGTACTGACCTGCGTGGAGGCAGTGCGCGTCAGTGTCAATCTGCGGCCGATGCCTCTAACGCTGCGAGCGTGGTCGTTGGTGTGATCGCCTCAGGATCGAGAAGGAGATGTATCAAAGACAATCCTGGTGCCTCGCGCATTCGCTCGAACGCGGCATCGAATTCACCATTCGTCTTCACGGTCTCGGCAGTGGCTCCGTACGCTCGTGCCAAGGCTGCAAAATCGGGATTCACAAGTGTGGTGCCGCTAACGCGTCCGGGGTAGTCTCTGGCCTGGTGCATTCTGATGGTGCCGTAGAGGCCATTGTCGGCAACAATCACGCGCAGGGCGGCGCCGTGTTGCAATGCTGTACCAAGTTCCTGAACGGTCATCTGCAGACAACCGTCGCCCGCGAGGCAGACAACTTCGCGCTCGGGGTGGCGCAGTTTTGCCGCAATTGCAGCGGGCAAGCCATAGCCCATTGATCCAGATGTTGGAGCGAGCTGCGTGCCGGGCCGGTAGCGCATGAAGCGGTGCAACCAACCGGCGTAGTTCCCCGCGCCG
Organism: uncultured Granulosicoccaceae bacterium; assembly: GCA_937925815.1. Lineage (GTDB taxonomy): Bacteria > Pseudomonadota > Gammaproteobacteria > CALCKW01 > CALCKW01 > CALCKW01. Next base: position 4,686 of record CALAMQ010000168.1, read on the forward strand.
TTACAGTAAACAGTGTCTTGCGGCATGGCCTCGCGCAGTCGCGTGATGACGTGGCCCATCTGAATGTCGCCCGCGGATGCCGCTGGCGATTCAGACCATTGCAAATAACTGTTATGTGCTGTGCGGGTTCGCGCACCGGCTGCATCAGCTGATACGGCTGTGGGCAGATCATTTTCCCAGGCTTGTAAAAACTCCTTGGGAGAGGCGTTGATTGCGAGCGTCGGCGTGTACACGCGACCGAGTTCCTCGGCACCGGTGTGAATGTGGACGAGTTTCTGCGTCGGATGGGGGATGTCTATCAGGGAGTAACCCTGGCTTGGAATCTCAGACAAGCGCCCGCCAAGCAAAATCAGCAGGTCGCTTTGACGCACGCGATCGAGCAGCGCCGGGTTCGCGCCCAGGCCGAGATCACCGGCGTAGGTGCTGTGGTGGTTATCAAGCAACGATTGCCTTCTAAAGCTGCACGACACCGGAATATCCGCGTGCGCCGCGATTGTCGCCAACGCTTGTGAGTCGGCAGGTGTAAAGCGCGAGCCGCCAAGGATCAAGAGCGGATTGCTCGCCGCTTTTAGTAGAGTGTTGAGTTCTGTGATTGAGCCCTTGGCTGGCGCGGGATCGGCGATCTCGACGCGCTGCGCGGTGGCAGGCGCGACAACTTCGTCGCGCAACATGTCCTCTGGCAGCACCAAGACAACTGGGCCGGGGCGGCCAGACATGGCCGTGTGCCACGCGCGGGCGAGGAATTCGGGCACCCGTGCGGCTTCATCGATCTCGGCGACCCATTTGGCCATGTGACTGAAGGTCTGCACGTAGTCGACTTCTTGGAATGCATCGCGGCCGCGCTGGCCGCGCGCAATTTGCCCAACCAGCAACACCATTGGTGTGGAGTCTTGTTGTGCAACGTGAACACCGTGCGCGGCATTGGTTGCGCCGGGGCCACGTGTGACCATTGCGACGCCGGGCCGGCCGAGCAGTTTGCCGTCGGTTTCAGCCATCAGCGCCGCGCCGCCTTCGTGGCGGGCATTGATCAGCTCAATACCGCTGCCAACGAGCGCGTCGAGAACAGCGAGATAGCTCTCGCCGGGGACACAGAAAATGCGATCAACACCTTGCGCCGCAAGGCTCTCTACGACCAACTCGCCACCGCTTGGCATGGAGGGATTCCAATGACGTGTGGGCGCGGAGCCCGGTGGGTGCATTTTGGGTCAGGCGCGGACAATTGCCAAGCAGGCGCATTGAATCTGAGCACGGGTCATGTGACGGGTTGGCGCGGACCCGCGATGTCCCAGGCTTAGCGGGCGACTGGCATCGGCGCGTGCAACATTGTCCAGCCCTTCATGACAGCGAGTGAATACCGGCGCTGGGTTGGTGTGGCGTGTTGCATGGCGTTGCTCTTAACGTGTGTGTATCAAGAACTTTACACCCGCACATGATTCGCCCGTTGAGAGGCCTGTCACAGAACCTGATTTAGCGCTTCGCGAGGCCGCGATCATGCAGAAATGACTGCATGTGTGGACGCGATTCCTTGCCGACCAAGGCCACCATCTCTTCACTCCAGCTGCTGTTTTTCTGCCCGCCAGTGCGCGTGGCGTAGTACTCGCGCAAGGTGCTGTCGTAATCGGCGAGCTGTGCAGTAGAGTCATCGCCATCTCGGTAGCGCTCTTCCATCAGAACTGAATCCAACGGCAACCGCGGTTTGATCTGCGGGTCCTGATCGGGATGACCTAAACAGAGGCCAAAAACGGGGTAGACCTGGTCGGGCAACTCAAGCAAATCACTCACAGCTTGCGGGTTATTGCGAAGCCCTCCGATATAACAGATGCCAAGCCCCAGACTTTCGGCTGCTATCACTGCGTTTTGTGCGGCCAAGGCGACATCGACGGTGGCAATCAGGAAGTGCTCGGTCATGCCTTCGACCATGGTTTTGCCTTGTTGCGCGCACGCGGTGCGGGTGCGATTGAGGTCAGCACAAAACACCAAAAACACCGCTGCTGATGCGACATAGGGCTGGCCGCCTGCGAGCTCAGCCAAGTGCTCGCGCCGCTCGACGTCGCGCACGCGGATTACGGTTGTGGCTTGTACGTTGCTCGATGTCGCCGCGGCCTGCGCGCACGAAACAATGTCAGCCACGGTGTCATCGTCGACTGGCTGATCAGTGAACTTGCGGATTGAGCGGTGGTTTCGCAGCAACTGCATCACAGCGTTCATGGATTGGCTCTCAGATGGGTATCAAAGGCACAAGCGTAGGATCTCAAGTGCAGACGCGCGCAGGCTGTCCGCCGGAACCCGATTCCAGCCCCACTTGGCCAGTCCCAGCCGGGTATCTGCATGCATAAAATGCCCGCTTTTTTTCAATATGAGAAGCATGTTGCGTCAATCTGCGGCGGCCTTTTAGGCGCGGCCCAACAGTTTGTAGTGAATCTGCCGAAATGACTACAAATTCTCTCGAAAGCGCGGTCGGCTTTGTTACACTATCGACTCATCAACGCCGCCATCAAGTGGTCATTTGCGTCATAGAATGATGATTCTTCAGCGATTTTCTAACTCTAAGCGCAATCTGTGCTCACAAAAAACTGTCGCGAAGAGGGTGCGTGCCCAACGCCCTAAAATCGGGTGTCTAACGACAGCCGTCGGCCCAGTGTAGTGGAATCGCAATCTTGGCGACAATTGCTTCACAGTGGCCTGCTTCGCCCGTCAATCACATTTCTCAACCGGCCTGCCGATACCTAAATCGCAGGCCTTTTACCCGTTTCCGTCACGAAGAGACTTTGACATGACCCAAGCCCCGCAACCTGCATTTCAGGCTGACACCACCGTGGCCGGTATCGCCGCCAGCGGCAGCGTGCACGCGAACCTGTCTTTCGCCGATCTGCGTGAGCATGAATTGCGGCCAGACCAGGGCGGAAACCATCAAGGGTATCTGACCGACACCGGTGCGGTTGTGGTGTATACCGGTCGTTTCACCGGTCGTTCATCCAAAGACAAATACCTGGTTGAAGACGACCTCACTCGTCACTCGGTGTGGTGGAAGTCGGATTCTAATGGCTCTGATAATCAGCCCATGAATCAGCACGCATGGCAGGCCGTGCGAACCCTGACTTTTGACTCCCTCGCTGCCGGAGATCTCTACGTGATGGACCTCTTCTGCGGCACCAACCCGCAGACGCGGCTCGCTGTGCGCGTGGTGACACCAGTGGCATGGGCTGCGCATTTCGCCAAAAACATGTTTGTTCGTCCAACAGCCGAAGAGCTAGAGGATTTTTCGCCCGATTGGACCGTGTACCACGCACCTGACGCGCAATGCACAGAACACGAATCACTGGGCATGCGATCACCGGTGTTCGCAGCCTTCAATCTCAGTGAACGCGCAACCTGCATCGGTGGCACTTGGTACGGCGGCGAGATCAAGAAGGGTTTGTTCTCGATGATGAATTACTTCTTGCCGGTCTCCGGCGTCGGGTCTTTTCACTGCTCTGCGAACGTCGGAGAGCAGGGTGATGCGGCATTGTTTTTCGGGTTGTCCGGCACCGGTAAGACCACGCTCTCAACCGATCCCAAACGTGAACTCATCGGTGATGATGAGCACGGGTGGGACGATCAGGGCGTGTTTAACTTCGAAGGCGGGTGTTACGCCAAAACGATTGATCTCACCGGTGAGACTGAGCCGGAGATTTTCAATGCCATCCGGGCAAATGCGTTGCTTGAGAACGTTCCGCTAGAGGGTGATTCCCCTGATTTTGCGGACCGCTCATTGACGGAAAACACCAGGGTTTCCTACCCAATTGATCACATTGACAATATCGTCCGGCCGGTGTCGCGAGCCGGTCATCCGCAGAACATCATTTTTCTGACCTGCGATGCTTTTGGCATTTTGCCGCCGGTGGCCAAGCTGACTGCTGAGCAGGCGAAGTATTACTATTTGAACGGCTACACCGCCAAAGTGGCTGGTACCGAGCTTGGTTTGACCGAGCCCACTGCTGCGTTTTCGGCGTGCTTTGGTGGCGCTTTCCTGACTGTTCACCCAACGCAATACGGCAAAATTCTCGGCGAGAAAATGGCTGAGCACGGTTCGCGTGCCTGGCTTGTTAACACTGGCTGGAGCGGTGGCGGTTACGGCGTAGGTAAACGCATGTCGCTAAAAATAACGCGCGCCATTATTGACAGTATTTTCGACGGTTCGCTCGAGCAGGCTGAATTCGAGGCGATGCCTCTCTTTGGGCTTGCATTGCCAACGGCAGTCAACGGCGTTGACAGTGTCATTTTGAATCCGCGAAATGCGTGGGCTGACACTGACGCCTATGACGCGGGCTTGCAAAAACTTGCAGCCATGTTTGTGGCAAATTTCGGAAAATACACTGACACCGCTGAAGGTCTGGAGTTGGCCAAAGCGGGGCCGGCCTCAACGTAGGTTGTCTGCGCACTCATTGTCTTTGGTGCGCATTCAGTTGGACACGGGTTCACGTCTTATTGCGTTTCGAGTGCCTCTAGCTGGGCGCGCACTCGAGCGTGGCGGCTGCTGTCTTGCGGCAACAAGATCAGTGCTTGTTTCAAATGAACACTGGCGCGTTGTGGATCACCGCGCATCAGGTGGTATTCGCTAAGCCACTGTTGCGCTGCTGCGTCAAAGCCCGCCGCTTGGTGGTACTGAGCGGTCAACTGCAACACGCCTGGGTTGGGTGCGCGGTGTTCTCGCAGCCACATTGCCAGCAAGGTGCTCGCCGCGGCGAATTCGCTCTGTGCTGCGAGTTGCATGGCGTGACTCAGGTGCACCAGAAAATCTCGCGGGTAGTCCGTTTTGAGCGCGGTGTAGGCGTCAGCAGCAGCGCTGTCTTGTCCGGTCAGTGACAGGAGTTCGGCGCGCAGCAGCCTAACAAAGCGCGCCCGCTGCCAATTCGCGTCCAGCGAGTCGAGTGTTGCGAGGCTGCGGGTAGGATCGCGCTCGCGTTGTTCGAACGCTGTGGCGTAGACCTGTGCGGCGGCGTCTGGGACGGATTGGCCGAGCGTGCTCGCCATGCGCGCCTGAACAACCGCGAATGCAATTGCATCTTCAGCATTTTCGTCATCTGCTGCGTTCGCACGCTCAGCACGCTCCCAAGCCTCACCTATCCGGTTGGGCGTGAGAGGGTGGGATTGCAGATACTCAATGCCTCCTGCCACGTTGACTGCATTGAGCGACGCCAAGCGCTGCAACATCTCGGCGTTGCCCGCTGAGCGAAATCCAGCGGTCTCGAGCATCTTTTGCCCGACGCGGTCGGCTTCGCGTTCTTGTTCCCGGCTGTAGTCGAGCTGCTGTTGTGTGGTCGCTGCAATGCCAGAGTAAATCGCGGCTTGCGCCGCGTCAGGACTTTCTCTTGCGACCAACGCGCCGGCAATGATCCCGGCCAAACTTGCAAAGTTGGCACCGCTCTGGCGCGCGAACCGCCGCTCGATATGGCGTTGGGAGAGGTGGGCGAGTTCGTGTGCCAGAACGGAGGCCAACGCGCTTTCGGACTGTGCTGCGAGCACGAGTCCCGCGTTGACACCGATGTATCCGCCGGGCAACACAAAGGCGTTGATGGTGAGGCTTTTGAACAACGTCACCGAATGCACCTCTATCGGCAGCGCGTTGGCACCCCGCAATTGCGACACCAGTGCATCGAGATAAGCGGTACTGACAGGGTCGTTTAGCACGGCATTGGGTTGCGCCAGCGCGTCCATGATGCGCCCACCGAGTACGGCCAGTTCGTCGGTGCCGTTGGCGCCACCGAGCTCTGGCGTTGCCGCGCTCGACGGCGCTTCCATCAGCGCGCTTGTGCTCAGCAGTAAAGCGGCCACAAGTTTACCTAGCCCTCGACGCCATTTTCCTTGCCAAAACGCGGGTTTAAGACCCGATTTGGCTGTATCGATTGGCTGAATCGTTATAGACTTGAGCGTTCGCATATCGTCAGGTCAGTGCGCGTCAATTGAGATTGAGGCGTGCGGTAACAGTCAGGGGTCAAGTGTGGAATTAAGCGGCGGTGAAATCCTCTTCAAATGCCTTGAAGCGGAAGGGGTCGACTATATCTTTGGCTACCCCGGCGGTGCGGTACTGCACATCTACGATGCACTGTACCAACAAGAGGCCGTCAAACACATTCTGGTGCGGCATGAACAGGGTGCGACGCACGCCGCCGACGGCTACTCGCGCTCAACCGGCAAGCCCGGTGTGTGTCTAGTGACCTCAGGCCCCGGTGCAACTAACGCTGTCACCGGTCTCGCCACGGCCTACACCGATTCCATTCCGCTGGTGGTCATTACCGGCCAGGTGCCGCAAGCGATGATTGGCACGGACGCATTCCAAGAGTGCGACATCATCGGCATCTCGCGGCCCTGTGTGAAACACAATTTTCTGGTCGACTCGCTCGAGAACCTCGCGACGACCATCAAAAAAGCGTTCCACATCGCAACCACCGGCCGACCTGGCCCGGTGGTTATCGACATCCCGAAGAACCTCACTGACCCCAAGGTGAAAGTGCCGTTTCACTACCCGTCTGAGATTGAGATGCGGTCCTATAAGCCGGCAACCGCTGGCATCATGGGCGACGTGCGGCGGGCGGTTGATCTCCTTCTGTCCGCTAAGAAGCCCATGATTTACGCCGGTGGTGGCGTCATTCTGGGAGAGTCGAGCACACAGCTCACGGCGCTGAGCCGCGAACTTGGATACCCGGTGACCAACACCCTTATGGGGTTGGGCTGTTACCCGGCAAGCGACGAGCAGTTCGTCGGCATGCTCGGGATGCACGGCACCTATGAATCCAACATGGCCATGCACGAGTGTGATGTCCTGCTCGCGGTCGGCGCGCGTTTCGACGACCGCGTCACAGGCCAGATCGACACCTTCTGCCCCTATGCCCGCGTGATTCATATTGATGTCGATCCCTCCAACATTGCGAAGAATTTCCCGGTTGAAGTGCCGATTGTCGGCAACACCGCGCACGTGCTCGATGACATGTTGGCTGTGTTGTCTGAGACCAATCGCCGGCCCGACTCAGACGCGCTGGCTCAGTGGTGGGATCAGATCAAATCTTGGCAGTCGGTCGACTCCTACAACTACGACCGCAACAGCAAGCTCATCAAGCCGCAATTTGTGGTTGAGAAGTACTGCGAGCTGACAAAAGGTGAGGCCTACGTCACGTCAGACGTTGGCCAGCACCAGATGTTTGCAGCCCAGTTCTATCGTTTCGATCACCCGCGCCGCTGGATAAATTCCGGTGGCCTTGGCACCATGGGCTTTGGCCTGCCGGCGGCAATGGGCGTGCGCTTTGCGCACCCTGACGCTGAGATCGCGTGCGTGACCGGAGAGGGCAGCGTGCAGATGTGCATTCAAGAACTGTCTACCTGTAAACAGTACGATGTCGCATTCAATATCTTGAACCTCAACAATGGCTACCTCGGCATGGTGCGCCAGTGGCAAGAATTCACTTACGAATCACGCTACTCAAACTCTTATGTCGACGCCTTGCCAGATTTTACCAAGCTGGTTGAAGCCTACGGCCACGTCGGAATGGTGATTGACAAGCCCGGTGACGTCGAGGGTGCGCTGCGCGAGGCCATCGCGCTCAAAGACCGTTTGTGTTTCCTAGATTTTCGCATCGACACCGAAGAAAACGTCTACCCCATGATTGAACAGGGCAAAGGGCATCACCAAATGCGCCTGAACCCACGCCGCAGTGAGTTCGTCTGAGCATGCGCCACATCATATCCCTGTTGATTGAAAACGAATCCGGTGCGTTGTCGCGCGTCGCGGGCCTGTACAGCGCGCGCGGTTACAACATTGAGTCGCTCACTGTTGCCCCAACTGACGACCCCTCGCTCTCGCGCATGACCATTGTCACCTTTGGCAGCGACACCGTGGTCGAGCAGATCGCCAAGCAAACTGACAAATTAATCGACGTAGTGCGCTTGGTGACCTACACCGAGTCGCCGCACGTTGAACGCGAACTCATGATGGTCAAGCTGCGTGCCGTAGGCGCACAGCGAGAGGAAGCCCATCGCTTGGTGTCGATATTCCGGGCCAAGATTGTCGATGTCACCGATTCAACTTACGTTGTAGAAGTGACCGGTGACAGCGGCAAGATTGACGCTTTTCTCGCGGCTGTTCCGTCTGAGCAAATCATTGAAGTTGTGCGCTCAGGGGTGGTCGGGATTGCGCGCGGTGAAACGGCGCTCAAAGTGTGAGCGAGGACGACGGCAAGCCGCGCCGCGGCATTTATTTGCTGCCGAACCTTTTCACCACCTCGGCGTTGTTCGCCGGATTTTTTGCCGTCATCGCAGCCCTTGAGGGGCACTTTGACAAGGCCGCCATTGCAACCCTTACTGCGATGGTATTCGACGGCCTCGATGGGCGCATCGCGCGCATGACAAACACCCAGTCAGCCTTTGGCGCGGAGTACGACTCACTCGCCGATATGGTGTCCTTCGGCGCTGGTCCCGCACTCGTTGTCTACCTCTGGTCTTTGCAATTTGCGCCGGGTAACGGGCTTGGGCAACTCGGTTGGATTGTCGCGTTCGTGTTCACCGCATGCGCCGCGCTGCGCCTTGCGCGCTTTAACGTCAGCACCAGCACTCTGGATAAACGGTTCTTCCAAGGGCTTGCGTCGCCGGCCGCGGCGGGCTTGCTCGTGAGTTATGTCTGGGTTGCGTTTGAGCTCGAGCTCTCCGGTGAAGCGCTGGCGGGCCTGTCCATTTTAGTGACCGCCGTGTCGGGCCTGTTGATGGTCAGCAACTTCGCTTACTACTCTTTTAAAGACATCGGTGACCATAAACAGTTGCCGTTTTTTGCCACCCTGATTCTCGTCTTTCTCTTTGCCATGGCATCGATCGACCCACCCAAGGTGTTGCTTGCGGGTTTCGCCCTCTACACACTCTCCGGGCCTGCGCTGTCGATCTGGACGCGCGTGCGCCGGCTCAAACGCCAGCGCAATAGCGCGGGCTGAGACAGGCTGTGGCGGTGCACCCTAAGGCGGCTTGGCTCGATGCGATGGGCATTGATCGCTGGGTTGAACGCGGCAGCGTCGAAGCCGTACCAGCCGCCGACACCGCGTCCACCGTACAGTGGCTGAGCCGCCCGACGGCAGCCATACTCACCGTCGTGAGTTGCGCGCCATTAGACGATGAAGCCACGGCCGTCCTTGGGAAAATGCTGTCAGCGATAAAAGTCTCGCGCGAACACTGCGCGCTGGCGCTGGTCGATGCGCCAGTTGCTGTGTCCGGCCTCGGCACACTCGCGGTGTTGGTACTCGCCATGGACGCCGATGAAACGCTGTGGGCTGCGGCCGTAAGCGATGCGTCAAAGGCGGTGGAAGTTGTCGCGCACCCGGCGCGGTTCGCGGATGCACCCGGACTCAAACGCCCAGCGTGGGAAGCTCTAAAACGCCTCGAGCAACGCCTGCATGTCAGGTGATACCGAGTTGCTCTCAACCGCGAACACAGTTGCCAGCGTGCAGCTGCGGCCGATGCACCTCTCCGACATGGTGGCAGTTGTCGAAATTGAGAGGCGCGCGCACATCACGCCTTGGAGCGAGGCGACGCTGCGCGAATGCCTGGTCGCGGGCTACGCCTGTGAAGTTCTGCAGCGCGGTCCTCAGCTGGTGGCATTTAGCGTGGCGCGTGTTGGACCAGATGATCTTGAGTTGTTAAATCTGTGCGTTTCGCCCGAGATGCAGCGGCGTGGCTTCGGGCGCCAGTTGCTTGGCTCGGTCGTCCAGCGGGCGCGTGCGCTCGGAGTGGGGCGAGTGCTGTTAGAGGTGCGCGAGAGCAACCGCTCGGCAACGGTGCTCTACACGCGCAGCGGCTTTCGTCCCATGGGACTGCGCAAACACTATTACCGCACCGCAGCTGGTGGCACCGAACACGCGCTCAGCATGTCTCTGGACGTCGCCAATTGAGTCTTGTGCACCCCTATTTCAACTGATCTTCGCCAGAGGCCGGACGCGCCTGGCGAACTTCGTTAGAATGCGCGAAATATTGTAAAGGCTGATTACATGCTCACAGTTGAGAACCTGTGCAAGCACTTCGGTGGACTGCAGGCCGTACACAATTGCAGCTTTAGCATCGCAGAGGGCACCATCACCGGGTTGATCGGGCCAAACGGAGCGGGCAAGACCACCACCTTCAACATGATTGCCGGAGAGTTGACTCCCACAAGCGGTCAGATTCTCTTTGAAGGTGAGAATATCGCCGGATTGCCAACCCACGAGATGTTTCACCGTGGCATCGTTCGGACCTTTCAGATACCGCACGAGCTCGCGCAAATGACCGTGCTGGAAAATCTCATGTTGGTGCCGCCAGCGCAGCCCGGTGAGCGACTGTGGAGCAATTGGTTTTCACGAGCCACCGTGAACAATCGCGAGAAAGCGGTCATGGAGCAGGCCGAAGACGCGCTTGATTTCCTCTCGATCTACCACTTGCGAGACGAATTGGCCGGCAACCTCTCTGGCGGCCAGAAGAAATTGCTAGAACTCGGTCGCACCATGATGACGGAGGCCAAACTGGTTTTGCTCGACGAGCCAGGCGCCGGCGTCAACCCGACGCTAGTGCTGAAGATCCGAGACATGATTCAACGACTCAAAGACGAGCGCGGTTACACCTTCTGTCTGATTGAGCATGATATGGACATGATCGGTGCGCTGTGTGATCCCGTCATTGTGATGGCCGAGGGCGCGGTCCTGATGGAAGGTACGATGGACGATGTGCGCCGTGACCCGCGTGTTCTCGACGCCTACCTCGGTGGAGAGGCCGCATGAGCCGCGTTCTGGAACTCGATGCAGTCAGTGGTGGTTACGGCGACACCGAAATTTTGCACGGCATCAACATGCACGTTGAAGCCGGGGAGATTGTGGTTGTGATCGGGCCAAACGGCGCCGGCAAATCCACCGCAATGAAAGCCGTGTTCGGGTTGCTCAACCTCACCGCGGGCAGTGTGCGCTTGGACGGTGTGGACATCACCAACACGCCGCCGAGTGATGTGGTCAAGCAGGGTGTGTGTTACGTGCCTCAGACCAACAACATTTTTGCCAACCTCTCGGTTGAAGAGAATCTTGAGATGGGTGCGTTCGTGCGCAACGACGATTACCGGCCTCAACTCGAAAAAATTTACCAAATGTTTCCCCCGCTGCGCGAGAAGCGCCAGCAAGCCGCAGGCGATCTCTCGGGCGGGCAACGGCAGATGGTTGCCATGGGTAAAGCGCTGATGTTGGAACCCAAAATCTTATTGCTCGACGAACCCACCGCCGGTCTGTCACCGAAATACCGTGGCGAGATATTCAGCACTGTGCGCACCATCAATGCCGCCGGCGTGCCGATCCTCATGGTCGAGCAAAACGCCAAGCAGGCGCTCGGGATTGCGGACCGTGGCTATGTGCTTGTTGACGGTTCTAACTCAGTGATGGGTACAGGGCAAGACTTGCTGAACAACCCCAATGTGGGTGAGCTGTTTCTGGGCGGGGGACGGGCCTGATGTACGCACTGTACGACTTCATCAATTTTCACTTTATCCCGGGTCTGGTGCTCGGCAGCATCTACGCGCTCGGCGCCATTGGTGTGACGCTCACTTTCGGGATTTTGCGCTTTGCCAACTTCGCCCACGGCGAGAGTATGACCCTCGGCGCGTATATCGCGTGGACGTTGATCACGCTCACCGGCTGGCACCCCATTGCCGTGCTGCCGCTTGCGATGTTGATCACAGCAGTGGTCGCGGTGGGCATTGATCGCGGCTTTTACAAACCGTTCAGAGCCGCTCCCACAATCATGCTGGTGATCGCGTCCTTTGGCATGATGCTGATGGTGCGCTCGGCGATTCAATTCTCCTGGGGCGTGCAGCTCAAATCCCTGCAAAGCGGTATTCAGCAGCCGCTGATTTTGTTTGACGCGATTCGCATCTCGCCCAAACACGTGGTGATTGTCGGTGCGGCGCTCGCGCTGATGGTGATAATCCACTTGATTTTGTCACGCACCAAAATGGGCAAGGCGATGCGGGCGATGTCTGATTCCCCTGAGCTTGCCAAGCTCACTGGCATCGACACCGAACAGGTGATTCGCAACACCTGGATCATTGGCGGTGCGCTCGCCGCCGCCGCGGGCGTGTTGCTCGCCTACGACACCCACGTTGAGACCATGATGGGTTTTCAAGTGCTGTTGCCGGTGTTCGCAGCGGCGATCCTCGGCGGTATCGGCAAGCCCTATGGCGCGATGATCGGAGGCCTCATCATCGGCCTCGCCGAAGAGCTCGCAACCTACCCTTGGATTGGTGACACACCGCTGGTGAGCCCGGGCTACAAAGCGGGGGTCGCCTTTGTGTTGATGATTGGCATCTTGCTCTGGCGCCCGAGTGGCATCATGCGCGGGAGGACTTTCTAAATGGATGCGCTCTACGGATACAGTTTGTATTTTGTGTCGCTGCTGACCATGGGCGGCATCTACGCCGTGCTCTGCCTGGGCTTGAATGTGCAGTGGGGTTTTGCCGGTCTGTTCAACGCCGGCATTGGCGGTTTTTTCGCCATCGGCGCCTACGCCACAGCGCTTCTGACCACGGCGCCTTCGGCTCGCCACATCGGCGGCTTTGAGATCAACACGCTGGTTGCCTACGGCGTGTCGATGCTGGCTGCAGGCCTTGTCGCCTGGGGCGTTGGCAAGGTCTGTCTGCGCCTGCGCTCGGACTACCTCGCGATAGCCACCATCGGGGCTGCTGAGGTGGTGCGGTTGATCTTCAAAAACGAAACCGACGTCACCAACGGACCGCGCGGCGTGTCCGCCATTCCCAAGCCCTTTGAGACCTTGCCTGAGCCCTGGAATCACATCGCGTTTCTCGCGATCGTGCTCGCCGCCGTCGCCATTGCCTACTGGGCACTGCAAATCGCGCAGCGCTCGCCCTGGGGCCGTGTGATGACCGCCATTCGCGAGAATGAACCGGCGGTGCGTGCAGCGGGCAAAGATGTCGAGCGCTTCCGCATGGAAGGCTTCGTGCTCGGCGCCATGCTCATGGGCCTCGCCGGCGCCTTTATGTCTCAGTACCTCAAATTCGTCGACCCGAACCTCAGCGACCCACTGACCGCGACCTTTCTCGTCTGGGTTATGCTGGTTGTCGGTGGCAGTGCCAACAACAAAGGCGCCGTGCTCGGCGCGGTGCTGATCTGGACGCTGTGGTCAGCGAGTGAGATAGTGACCGGAAGCCTGCCAGATGAATGGGCCGTTCGCACCGCGTACGCGCGCATCTTTTTGATAGGCTTGATGCTACAAATCTTTTTGCAAAAATACCCCCTGGGTATTTTTCCCGAAAAGCGGCCCAGACCGCCGCGCAGTGAACGCGATGCCAACGCACCGGTTGGCTCGAAATAGAAACCTGGAGGAGTGCAGTTAATGAAGAAAACCTTGAGCTTAATGGCTGTAACCGCGGCGTGTTGCAGCGCCGCGATGGCGGCTGATATCAAAGTCGGTTCCGTCGCAGGCGTCACTGGACCCATCGCAGAGTTGGTCGCGCCGATTGTCGCGGGCCGTAACCTCGCCGCACAGCACGTCAACGAGCAGGGCGGTTTGCTCGCCGGTGACACCATGAAAATGGTGCTGGCCGATTCCGCTTGTGATCCAAAGGCTGGTGTGGATGCCGGTCAAAAAGTGGTCAACGTTGAGCAAGTTGTCGCCATCGTTGGCGCGAGCTGCTCTGGTGCCACCAACGGCATGGTGTCTTCGGTCTCGATCCCAGCGGGCGTGATGGCAATCTCTGATTCGGCAACCGCGCCGTCAATTTCAGAACTCGACGACAACGGTCTTGTGTTCCGCGTGGCACCGTCTGATGCCTACCAGGGCGCGGCGCTCGCCAACCTCGTGCTGGCTGATGGCTTGACCCAAGTGGCCATGACCTACGCCAACGACGACTACAACGCCGGTATCGCCGAAGTGTTTGCAGCCGAATACGAAGCCAACGGTGGCAAGATCACCGGCAACCAAGCACACGAGCCAAAGAAAGCCTCTTACCGCTCTGAGCTCTCCACGCTGTCGCGCGGTGGCCCACAGGCGTTGATCGTGTTCTCTTACTACGGTTCAGGTGGTATCACGATCCTCAAGAACAGCCTCGAGAACGGCCTGTTCAGCAGCTTCTACGCAGCGGACGGCATGTTCGATCAGTCAGTGATCGACCAGATCGGTGCGGACAACCTGCGTGGCAACATCAAAATCACTCAGAGTTCATCTGACACAGGTGACGCGTCTTACCAAGCCTTCGCAACGCTCTACGGCGATGCAACCGGTGACGATCCAGGCGCGCCATACGTCGCGCACGGTTATGACGCAACCTTCATGACCGCGCTCGCAATCGAACGCGCTCAGTCGACTGATCGCGCTGCGGTTGCCGCTGCTATGACCAAGATCGACAACCCACCGGGCATGGTTATCCGTCCAGGTGAGTGGGAGAAAGCCAAGGCAGCGCTGGCGGCCGGTGAGGCGATCAACTACGAGGGCGCGTCCGGTAACGTCGATTTCGACGAGAACGGCGATGTCGGTGGCGT
>CALAMQ010000169.1 GCA_937925815.1 uncultured Granulosicoccaceae bacterium
CGATCACGGGTTTGCCCAGTGTGGTCTCAGCTGCGTGAATGACCGGCAAAGCCCGAAGGCTTGTGCAAGACACAAACACCGCGTCCACATCCGAGCGCGCGCCCACTTTGGTCACGGCATCGAGAATGCTGCGGGAGGCGATGCGTGCGACGGTGAAATCATCTGACTGGTTGAAAGACGCCACCGCGTTCACAGTGAAACCTGCTTGTTCGAGGTTTGCGCGCAAGGCGTCGGTCACATTCGGTGTGTAGGGTGTAAGCAAGGCAATTCGACCCACCTTCAATGCGCTGAGCGCCGCCTTGCAGGCGGTGATCGGGTTGCTGGTTTTGGCGCTTGGGTGATGCGCGCGGATCAGCGCATCCACCTCGGCCTCGCCGATCAGGGTTGCGCCGGAGGTGCAGCCGTAACCGATGGCGTCGAACGCAAACTCCGGCGGCAACAAGCCCGCTGTGCGCGGGAGTTCGTCCGCCATCGCGCGCAAGGTGTCGGGGGTGACGGCTTGCGCATTCGGGATGCGCGCGTGGTGGAGCACAACCCCGTCCCCGCTTAGGACCGTCGCCATCTCATGCTCAACAGTTTGGTCGGTTTGCAGCACGATCAAACCAATGCGCGCGCGCTGGCCAAGGCCGTCGTCGGTTGCAAAGGGCAATTGTTCCATCAGGGCGGGTTGGGCACTCATTTGGGGTCCGACCCTTCTTGCTGGGCGAAAAAGGAGGTGCCCTTGGGCACCACCGGCAGCGCCATGTCATAGCTGCTGCAACGCACCCGCCCCGAGGGCTCGCCACGCACGAGTTCGTGGGTGTGGCGGCTGGGCAGCGCGTTCGGGCTGAGCTCGATCGCATCTTCGCTGTAGTAGGTTGCGATGTAGAGCGTGCGCGCTTTGTCGGAGCGGTTCGGCGCTGAGCCGTGCAACAGGCTCGAGTGCATGAAACACACAGACCCCGCTTTGCCGGTGCAGGGCACGATGCGGTCGCGGTGTTCATCGACCACCGCGTCACTGACCGCGCCGGTGAAAACCCCGTCGTGCCAAAGCGAATACAGCGGTCCGGTGTGCGAGCCCGGCACCACTTCGAGTGGGCCGTTTTCCAGCGTCACGTCGTCCACAAACAAGAGCGCCGTGATCAGGTCGTCGTTGCTCATCGGTTGGAACGGGAAGTCCTGGTGGAATTTCACGCTGGTCGCCGACCCCGGCAGCTTGGAATTGACCTTGCCGTGGTGGAATTTGATCGCTGGGCCAATCAACTCAGCAATCGCGTCGACAAACCGCGCGTTGCGCATCACCTCTAGGTATTCCGCGGAGACTTCCTCGGGTGACTGCACGCGGCGCAGTGCGGGTCTGTCTGCACTGTGGCCCGGCTGCAGGTCGAAGCGCGGGCGGCCATCGAGGCATTCGCCGTAGTCGTCGGTGTGGGCGCGGCTCTCGTCCACCCAGCCCGAGAACACGCAGCGAAGGCTCGCCAACTGCTCGGGGGTCACGGCGTCTTCCATGACCAATACGCCGTCGCGCCAGAATTGCGCGTGTTGATCTGCGTCCAGTACGGGCATGGCACATGCTCTTGCGGCTCAATTGGCAGCTGTATACCACGATACCGCCAGAGCCAGATGGCGAAACGCGACACGCTCAACCACTCGGACCTGGCGCGAAAAAACGGAGTGGTGCGCCGGGATTGCAGCCAGTGCCGCACGCGCGCAAAATCCCAGCCGCCACCTGCTTGCACTGGATGCCCCGCCATGACCCTGCTCTTCCCCGCCGCCGACCTCGGCTACATCGAAGCCCGCCGTGCCAGCGGTGACGCGGCACACCGGGTGATCACCCGCGAGGCCTTCGCAGACGCACGCGCGGAGATCAGCGCCTGGGCGGGCTACGCGCCGACGCCGCTGATCTCGCTCAGCGCGCTCGCCGCTGAAATTGGCGTTGGCCGCCTCGACTACAAACACGAGGGCCCGCGCTTTGGCCTTGGCAGTTTCAAGGCACTCGGCGGCGCCTACGCCGCGCAGCGCGTGTTGCAGCAACAGATCAGCGCAGAGACTGGCGAGACGGTCAGCCTCGAATCGATCCGCAACGGCGAGCACCAGGATGCCTGCGCCAAGATCACACTGGTCTCGGCCACCGACGGCAACCACGGCCGCTCCCTCGCCTGGGGCTGCGAGCGCTTTGGTGCGCCCTGCAACATCTACATCCACGCCGAGGTCAGCGAGGGACGCGCCGAGGCGATGCGCCGCTATGGCGCGAACGTGATCCGCATCGAAGGCGACTACGACGAATCCGTCCGGCTTGCAAAATCGGAGGCCGAGGCCAACGGCTGGTTTGTGGTCTCCGACACCTCCTGGCCCGGGTACTCGCAACCGCCGCTCGACGTCATGTCAGGCTACGGCGTGATGACACAAGAGGCCTGCGAAGCGCTGGCCGAGCCGCCGACTCATGTCTTTTTGCAAGGCGGCGTCGGCGGCATGGCAGCCGGCATTGCCGCCGCCCTGCGCCAACACTACGGTGACGCCTCCCCGCGTGTGGTGATCGTCGAGCCGGAACTTGCCGCGTGCCTGTTCGAAAGTGCCAAGACCGGCTCCGCCACGTCTGTGTCTATTGAGACCGAGACCATCATGGCCGGGCTCTCCTGCGGTGAACCCTCGCCGCTCGCGTGGGAAATCCTCGCTGAAGAAGCGAGCGACTTCATGACCATACCTGACCCAACCGTCGCACCCACCGTGCGCCTGCTCGCGCGGCCGCTCGACGGTGACCCCGCGCTCGACGCCGGCGAGAGCGCCGTTGCGGGCCTCGCTGCGGTGATCGCGGCACGTCAGAACGACGCGCTCTCCGCGCAGCTTGGCCTCGACGCCGACGCACGGGTGTTGTTGTTTGGCTCTGAAGGCGTAACTGACCCCGAAATTTTCGAAAAAATCATGGCCGGCTCCGATGCACTCTGAACCACAACGCGGCTTCGCCGACAGCGAGTTCGAAGCCCGCACACGCAACGCACAATCCCTGATGGCGCAACAGGGCCTCGCGGGCTTGCTGCTCACCGCAGAACACGACGTGCGCTATTTCACCGGTTTTCATACGCTCTTTTGGCAGAGCCCGACCCGGCCGTGGTTCGTGTTTGTGCCGGGAAGCGGCAAGCCTGTCGCCGTGATCCCGGAGATCGGTGCCGACCTCATGCGGCGCAGCTGGCTCGATGACATCCGCACCTGGAGCGCGCCCAGCCCCCAAGACGACGGCATCAGCCTGCTGAGTGACTTGCTCGCGCCCCTCGCCCGAAGCGGCGCTACCCTCGGCGTCCCCAAAGGCCATGAAACCGCGCTGCGCATGCCGCTTGGCGACTGGGAGCGCTTGATCCGCGCGTTGCCAGGCTTGCACACAGCAGACGCCGCACCGCTTGTGCAATCACTTAGGATGGTGAAGTCGGATGCCGAGATCGAGAAACTCGCGCACATCTGCGCAATTGGTTCGGCCACCTTTGAGAACGTGCCGGAATTCGTGCACATCGGCATGCCGCTCGACGCGTGTTTTCGCGCGTTCCGGCGCGAGGCGCTGGCACAAGGTGCGGATGACGCGCCCTACCTCGTTGGCGCCGCCGAACCCGGCGGTTACCGCGACGTGATCTCACCGCCCTCGTCCACGCCGCTCGCCGCGGGCGATATCTTGATGATGGACACGGGCTGCACCTGGGACGGCTACTTCTGCGACTTTGACCGTAACTGGGCAATCGGCCACGCCAGCGCTGATGCGCAACGCGCTTACGATGTGCTGTGGCGGGCGACCGAGGCCGGGCTTGCCGCAGCAAAACCCGGCAATAGCTGCGCCGATCTCTTCCACGCGATGTCGGCGGTGATCCGCGAACTCGACGACAACGGCGGCGACATTGGCCGGCTCGGCCACGGCCTCGGCATGCAGCTCACCGAGCAACCGTCCCACGCCGCCTTTGACCACACCGAACTCAAAGCCAACATGGTGCTCACACTCGAGCCCTCACTCAGCTACGGCGACGGGCTGATGATGGTGCACGAAGAGAATATCGTGGTGCAAGACGGTGGCGCCAGACTGCTGACGACGCGCGCAGCACCCACACTGCCAGTTTTATAGCCTTGCGCCATTAAGGCTTGACTTCATACACCACACACGTGACCTGAGCGAACTCTGTTACCGGTGATGACACAAGCGCAGAAATTGCGCGCAATCACGACAGCGTCTTAAACAGTACGTTTTGATCGAGAAAATAGCGGTCCATCAGCGGACGTACAGCACCGCCAATGGCACGCGCCTGCGGACCGATCTTGCCACCCACAACTGCCGGGTAATTCACACCTTTGATACCCAGCTTCTTGATATTGCCGATGACTCGGGACACCAGATCAGCTTTGATTTCCTCCGGGAGGACACTGTCGATAATGGCGGCTTCGAAGATCGCGAGTTGATCATGACAGTTGATGGCGGATGCCCGAGTGTTGCCAACATCAAGTCTGGCGTCATCGGTGCCACCTCACAGCAAAACCCGCTGTTGATGGCATCACTCGGTATTGGTGCCTTGAACAAGGGACTTCGTGATCACCTGCGAACAAAGCGGCAGTTCAGGCAGTCGCGGCTAAAGACACAAAAAACAAGTGGCCCGATCTCGGATCCGTTACCAATCAAGGAGCGACCAGCCGAAGTTGAAGACAGAGCCATACCGGGTCACTGGGAAGGTTATCTGATTGCTGATGAAGGCAACCAATCGCCTATAGCGACATTGGTCGAACGCAATACACGGTTCGTGATGTTGGTTCGGGTTCGCTCCAAAGAAACACAGGAAGTGACGCGAGCGATAGCGCGGCAAGTCAGAAAGCTGCCCGATGAGTTGTGCAAGACCCTGACCTGGGATAACGGGTCTGAGATGGTGGGCCACAGGGCACTGACGCTTGAATCGGGAGTCGACATTTTTGTTGATCCGTACAATCTGTGGCAACGGGGTTCCAATGGAAATACCAACCGATTACTGCGCCAGTATTATCCAATAGGCACTGGCCTGTCGGGTTATACTCAGCCGCACTTGAATAAGGTGGCGGCAATGTTACTGGTCGGCCACGCAAGACGCTGGGTGTCAAAACCCGCGGGAGCATTGCAACAAGTGTTGAAGGAGGCAGCTATTGCACCGACAGGTTGAGATCAAGCACGTGTTTGAAGTGACAGACCGGATTCACATTCACAGACTCGGTTGTCGTCTTTGCGTGATAAAACCAAAGGACTACTCCATGCCCGATGCGGTCGCCTTTATGACCGGCGCAGCTGAACCACCGCCGGAAGCAATCGCTGGATGAGTGATCCAAGGTTGCTGTCTAAGCTTTGCAGCAACACAAAGCCAGGCGAACGCTATCTCCTCGGAATAGCGGGCCCACCCGGTGCGGGCAAATCAACCCTCTCGGCCGCGCTTGCCCAAGACTTGGGCAGGCGCGGGTTCAGCCCAAAAGTGGTACCTATGGACGGATACCACCTTGACAATCACACGCTGAACGAACGTGGCTTGCTCAAGAGTAAAGGTGCACCAAACACCTTCGACGCGACAGCATTTGTCGAGCTGATTCGGCGGCTGCGTGATGCGAATGAGACGGTGCACTTCTCAACTTTTGACCGTGAGAAAGATTGCGTCAATGAGGATGCTGACACCGTTACGCCGATTCATGATTTGCTGTTGATTGAGGGCAACTACTTACTCCTCGATGAGAAACCCTGGAATCAGTTGCGAGCGCTGTTTGATTTCACGGTGTTGATCAATCCAGGACTGCCGACACTTGAAACACGCTTGACCGAGCGCTGGCTTGAACACGGCCACTCGGCGCAAGCGGCGCGTTTGCGCGCAATGCAAAATGATCTGCCCAATGCTGAACGCGTTCTGGCGGCATCAGCAGCGCCAGACCTAGTGATAAAATAGGCTCGGTCGAACCGTTTGCCCATCACGTCACCAGCCCGCCACCCCCCTTAGCGCACTCTCAATGGCGCTTAGATCTTGATTGCACATGCACGCGCCTACCTGCACCCACGCGACAATGTCGCTCACCTGCCAGACT
>CALAMQ010000170.1 GCA_937925815.1 uncultured Granulosicoccaceae bacterium
ACGAGATCCTGGCCTGGCTCGACGAACCGACTCCCGCCGATTAATCGGGCCCGACAGGGTGTCGACTCGCCTACGCGGGCGCAAAGGACGAGCGCACCTTCGCCGCCCACACGCCGTCGATTTCGACGATGACCCAGAGTGATCGGAACCGGGTCAGGAGCGCATCGCGCTCATCGAAGCGGCGGATCTCAACGTCGAGGTGGACCTTGTTTTCCGATGCGTCCACCACCTTGATGTCGCCCGCCGCCGAGCGCGCCCAGCCCGAACCGGCCCGAGCCCGGAAATCGTCAAAGTAGTGTTCGGGCGTCTCCCAGGTGGTCCACTCCGTGCCGCTCAAGCGATGGTGCGGGAAGTGCAACGTCGCCGCCAGTGCGCGGGCGTCGCGTGCGTTCAGCGCTTCGATGTGTGCGTCCATGACGCCGAGACTGTGGGCGATGGCGGAATCTGTCACGGGTCGGACCTTGTCGATTGAGGAAGAGACTGCCCGACGGCACCGTCGAGACAGCCGCTAAAAACCGTACAAGCTTTCCGGGTTCTGCACGAGGATGCGGTGTCGCGTCTCGGCATCCGGCACCCAGGTCGCGAGCAGGTTGAGCAAGTGCGTGTCATTCGGCATGGCCTCCACGTGCGGGTGCGGCCAATCGCTGCCCCATACTAACCGTTCGGGATTGGTTCGAACCAGCACCTCGGCCAGTGGGGCCACATCTGCAAAATCGGAATCACCGTCCACGCTCAGTCGGTAGGCGCCCGACAACTTCACCCAGACCCGACCCTCGCCAAGCAACCGCAGCAGTTGCTGGAAGCCAGGGTGATCTACACCCTTTCCAGCCGGCATGTGGCCCATGTGATCAAACACGACCGGCACATCGAGCGCACGCACTGTGGACGCGAGGTCTGCAAATGCGGAGACATCGGTGAGCATCTGCAGGTGCCAGTTCACATCACGGATCTTGCGTGCGAGCGCTTGCAGTTCACCCGTCGCGGCATTGCTGGCAAAGAGCTGGTTCACGCGGCAGCCAACGACCCCTGCGTCTCTGAGATCACGCAACTGCGCGGGAGTCACCGCGCCGCCTACCACGGCAATCGCCTTCATGGTGTCGGTGTTGGTGATCGCCGAGAGCGTGGTGCGGTTGTCGGTGCCGTAGATGCTCGGCTGCACCACCACCCCGCGCGTGATGCCAAGCGTGCGGTGTAGTTGGGTCAGGGCCTCAGCCGACGCGCGCGGCGCGGTGTAGGTGCGCGGCAGAACCTGCGGCGACGGGTCATCAAAGACGTGGAAATGGCAGTCGCAGGCGTTCGCCGGCATCTCGAATTGCGGCGCAACCGCATCGGTGCGAGGCGCACGACACAGCGGCGGCGTATCGCTGCTCATTGTTCACCTTCCCGTTGGTCAGTCTCTCGAATCAACCACATCCTAGCGAAACACCAGCGGTTCGAGCAGCAGATACACCGACAAGCCCAACCATGTCGATGCGATGGCCCAGAACAACACGGGGCTGTCCCGGCGATCAATTCGCTCGAAAAAATGCGTGCTGCCTTTTTGCAGATCCGGCACTACCCACAGCAGGAACAACAGCCCCCACAACCAATTGGCCTCCAGCAAGACCGCCATGGCGACCAGAAACAAGCCGGTGATTGCGCGCCAGTGTGGAATGGTGCGGGTCTTGTTTTCGCGCACCGGGTCCACCAGCGCCACGATGTAGAAGGCCGCGCCCTGCGGATCAAACGCCAGCCGCGTCGGTTGGGCGCCAAGCGGTTCGGCAGACACCGTCTCACCGCCGGCCTGCGCTATCGCCTCCGCGGCACCTTCAAGATCCGCCACCGCGAAGTACACGCCCCAGTATTCGGCGTTACCTTTGACGTCGTTGGGCGTCACCTGTACGCCGGCCACCGGCTGCGTGCCGTCTGCCGAGTACAGGTCGAATCGGCCCGAACCCGTCGCCGCACCGATTCGCCACCCGAACACGGTTTCGTAAAAGGGTTGCACCCGCGAGAGATCCGAGACGTGCAACACCTGCCACACCGCCAAGCCCGCCTCGGCGCCACCGCGTGCGGCGGAGGTGAGATCCCCTTCCACCAGGGTGAAGCCGGCGCCGGCGGGATCGCGCACGAGCGCCACTCGGCTGTCACCGGGTCCGGGCTGAGGCCCGAGTTCAATGCGTGCGCCGGCTTGCTCGGCGACGGCAACGGTGTGTTCCAGATCGTCGACCTGGACGTAGGACATCCAGAACGACGGCATGTTTATCGCCTGAAACCGATCAGGCATCTCATAAAGGCCGGCCGCGGCGGTGTGTCCGGCGACGCAAATGCCGTAGTCCGCTTCCGAGCCGCGAAACGTCCACTCGAATACCGCTGAGTAGAAGGTGCGCGCCTCCGACACATCGAATGTCGAGAGATCGACCCACGCAAAACGGCCGTTCACGTCAGCAGCCACTACGCAAGGGGCACCCAGATCTCGTATTGCATGCGCTCGGGGGATGCATCGTCAGAGTAGGGGTAACGCTCGAAGACCGCGCCCTCGCGTTGCGTCTCACCCGAACCCGGCAACCAGCTTGTGAAGATAGCGTCGAAATACGCCGGCAGTTCGCTGACCGGCCCGGTGTTGCGGAACACGGCGTAGCGGCCAGCGCTCAGGGTGACCGTGCACGCACCGTCCGGCAGAGACGCCGGGGTCGGCGTGATGTGGCGGCCAATCGCGTAGGAGAAGGCGCCGTCCGGGCGCACGTTGTACGAGACACCAAACGCGGCGGCTTCTTCCTCCCCGTCGAACACCCACTCGCGCCCCCAGAAATTCATCCACATCGACGGAATATCCGATCGGGTGTCCATGGTGAATTCCCGTGACAGCGCAACGAGTGTCTTCGCCGGGCAATCGATCAGGTCGGGTTGCAATGTCATCGCTGTCAGCCTTCTCGGGGTTCGGCCCCCAGTGTACCGCCTGGCCACACGGCCAGAACAAGACCCACCGAGCCATGCTGCACCGCAGCAAAGTCGGATTAGTACAGATGAAAAACACCGGCCAAATCGTCCCGACGCAATCTGCGCCGACCGGTAGCACTATAGAGCCGGTTCACAAAACGTGCGCCCCACTCAAATGAATGATAATTTTGTATGCACGATTGTTCGGATTGTATTGGCGTATAGTGCGCCTTTCCCGCAGATTACCCTGCCGCACGGCGACGTATCTTTCGATTTAATCGAGGAAAATTAGGATGAAACTAACCAAAACAGCTCTGACGCTGGCCATGGGTGTTGCTCTGTCAACTACCGCGGCGGCTACCGAGTTGACTATCGCGATCGTGAACAACGGTCACATGATCAACATGCAAAAAGTTGCAGAAGCCTACACCGAAGAGACCGGTGTAAAGCTGAACTGGGTGTCTCTGGAAGAAGGCGTTCTGCGCGAGCAGGTCACTTCTGACACAGCCACTGGCGGTGGTCAGTACGACATCATCAACATCGGCATGCAGGAAGCGCCCATCTGGGGTGCAGCTGGTTGGATCGAGCCCCTGGAGTTCGGCGCTGCGTACGACGTCGACGACATGCTTCCCGCCATGCGCAACGGCCTGTCACACGAAGGCACGCTCTACGCTGCACCGTTCTACGGTGAGTCTTCAATGGTCATGTACCGCAAAGACCTCACTGACGCAGCTGGCGTGTCCATCGCGGACAACGACTCCTGGGACAACATCAAAGCGGCTGCCGCTGCGATCCACAACCCCGATGCTGGCGTTTACGGCGCGTGCCTTCGTGGCAAGCCCGGCTGGGGCGACAACATGGCGTTCATCACCACTGTTGTTAACTCCTTCGGCGGTGCCTGGTTCGACAAAGACATGAAGCCTGCGCTCGATTCACAACAGTGGAAAGACGCGATCAACTTCTACGTCGACCTGCTCGGCAACTACGGTCCTCCGGGTTCGGAAGGTAACTCCTTCAACGAAATCCTGGCTCTCTACAACGAAGGCAAGTGCGGCATGTGGATCGACGCCACGATCGCAGCATCTTTCCTCGAAGTAGACGGTGTTGCTTACGCTCAGTCGCCGAACGCTGGCAACCCGGTTGGTGCCAACTGGTTGTGGGCTTGGGCAATGGCTGTCCCGGCTGGTTCACCCAGCGCTGAAGAAGCCAAAGCGTTCATCGAGTGGGCTACTTCAAAAGAGTACATCAAGGCCGTTGCTGATCACCCGGACTTCGGTTGGGGCTCAGTGCCGACAGGTACTCGCGCGTCTACTTACGCCTACCCTGAGTTCCAGGCAGCAGCCGGATTCGCAGCAGCTGAAATGGCCGCTATCGAATCAGCAGCACCTGAAGCGACTGACATCAAGCCATACGTTGGTGTCCAGTTTGCTGCTATCCCCGAGTTCCCGGAAGTGGGCTCAGCGGTAGCACAGGAAATGGCTGCAGCACTGTCAGGCGCAAAGTCTGTTGAAGATGCACTCGCCGCTTCTCAGGAAGCAGCAGATGCCATCATGCGTGAAGCTGGCTACTACTAAGTTCTGGTAGTTAGCCCGAGGCTCGGCGGATCTTCCGCCGAGCCTTTTTTACCGAATTCGGTTCCAC
>CALAMQ010000171.1 GCA_937925815.1 uncultured Granulosicoccaceae bacterium
CCGTCACCATCGCGCTGATCAATGCCTTGGGTGCGGCGGCGTAGCCGATACGCCACCCGGTCATGGCGTAGGCCTTGGAGACGCCGTTGACGGTGATGCAGCGCGAGCGCAGGTCGGGGCAGACTTGCATAAAAGACACAAAGCTGCGGTTGTCGAACAGAATGTGCTCGTAGATCTCATCAGATAAAACGAGGACGTTCGGGTGTTGCAGCAAGACGTCTGTAAGCGCGCGGTAGTGCGCCGCGTCGTAGACTGCGCCGGCCGGGTTGGACGGCGAATTCAAAATCAACCAGCGCGTGCGCGCGGTGATGTGGTGTGCGAGAACATCCGGGTCGAGTCTAAAGGCCTGATCCGGTGTGGTCGGCATCACAACGGGTTTGCCGCCCATCACATTGATCATGCTGGCGTAGCTGTCGAAGTGCGGGGCTGTGAGCAGCACCTCGTCACCCGGCTCCAAGGTCGCCATCAAGGCCACAAAGATCACTTGCTTGGCGCCGTTGGAGACGATGAGTTCGTCGGGTGTGACATCGAGGTTGTTGTCGCGGGCAAATTTTTGCGCCACAGCAGCTTTGAGCGCGGCAGTGCCACCGGTCGGCGGATAGCGTGTGTCGCCCGCGAGGGCCGCCCGGTGCGCGGCGGCTACGATGTGTGGCGGCGTGTCGAAGTCCGGTTCACCAAGGCCGAGGTCAATGACATCGGCACCGCTCGCGGCCATGGCTTTGGCGCGGGCGCTGATGGTGGCGGAGGCTGAGGCCTTGACCGAGCCGAGCCTGGAATTGGCGAAATTCATGCGTTCTCGCGCATGGCGTTTCGAAGGGCGTCTGCGCCTCGCGCGAGCAGCGCGGTATCGGAGCCGCAGGCGACAAAGCGAAAGCCTTCATCAACCAGTTGGCGGGCAAACGCGGGGTCAAGCACCAGCGTGCCGACTGGGATGCCTTTTTCCATGAGCGGCTTGGCCGCGGCGCGAATCAACTCCCAAGTCTCTTGGTGCATCGGTTGCCCGAGGTGCCCGAGGCTTGCAGAAATGTCTGCCGGGCCAAAGAACACGCCGTCAACCCCGTCGCGTGCGCCGATCTCTGAGGCGGCCTCTACCGCTTCGCGGGTCTCGACTTGCAGCAGCACCGCTGTCTCGTCTTCAATCTTGCTGAAGTAGTCGGAGACGCGGCCGAAGCGGTTGGCGCGTGTTGTGCCGGAGACGCCGCGGATGCCGCGCGGTGGGTAGCGCGTGGCGGCAACCGCCGCATCCGCTTCATCGACAGACTGCACCATCGGAAAGAGCAAGCCCTCGGCACCGACATCGAGCAGGCGCTTGATCAATACCGGGTCGTTCCACTGCGGCCGCACGATGGCGGTGGTGTCGCTTGCGGCAAACACCTGGAGCTGCGACAACACCGTTGTCAGCTCGTTTGGCGAGTGCTCCATGTCGACCAACACCCAGTCAAAACCCGCATCGGCGACAACCTCTGCCGAGATATTGTTCGCGAGGCTGACCCACAGACCGATCTGCGGGGTGCCGCTGCGAATGGCGTGGAGGAAAGGGTTGGTGCGGAGTTGCATTAGATGATGGCCTTCTCGATGAAGGGGTTGTTGTTTGGAATGCGCTCGTAGTTGAACGGGCTCATGTCGAGGCTGCGGTACTCGCCGTAGGTCAGAAACTCGGCCGTGCCGCGTCCCATGGCTGGGGATTGTTGCAATCCGTGGCCGCTGAAGCCGTTGAGGAAGACGAAGTTTTCAACCTCGGTGTGCGGCCCCATGATCGCGTTGTGGTCGAAGACGTTGTAGGCGTAGTGGCCAGCCCATTCGCGCTGGACTTTGATCGCTTCAAACTGTGGCACGCGGGTCGCGAGTACCGGCCAGATGTGTTCTTGCCACAGATTGTGGTCCATCTCGAAGTCATCGAACTCAACCGCTGGATCGACGTCGCTGTGGCCGCCGGCCATGTAGGCGTCTTTGCCGTCTTGGCGAAAGTGCACGCCAGAGGGGTCGATTGTGAGCGGCAAGTCGCGGTCCAGCGGCTGCTCGGCGGTGAAGATCCAGGTGAAGCGTTTGCGTGGCTCGACCGGCAGGCGGATGCCCGCCATCTGCGCTGTGCGGTCGGCGCGCGGCCCGGAAGCGTTGACCACTTGGCCACAGCTAACCGTCTCGCCGGAAGCGAGCGTCACGCTGTCGATGCGGCGGCCGGCCGGGTTGCGGGTCATCGCAACCACTTCGTTGGCGATGTACTCGACACCGCGTTCGCGCGCTTGGCGCCGCCACCAATCAAAGACCGTGATGCCTTCCCAGTAGCCTTCATCGACGGTGTTGATGCTGCCGAGCACGATGTCATCGACGTTGTAGAAGGGGTAGTTCGCCTTGATCTGCTCGGGCGTCATGAGCTGTGTCGCCGCGCCTGCGGCGTGCTGCACGCCAACACTTTCGCGCAGGACATCGGCGAAAGCCTCGTTGTCAGCGAGGTACATGTAACCGAAGTTATGAATTGACAGCTCCGGCACACGGGTGTCGCCGCCCATGTGGGTTCTGATGTTCTTCACGAAATCCGCGGCAAATTGCGAGATGCGCACATTGAGATTGCTTGAGAACTGCTGGCGCATGCAGGAATTGGTGTGGGATGTGGAGCAGAATTCGTAGCTTGGGTCGCGCTCGACCACCAGCACACTGCCGTTGAAGTCTGGGTTGTTGGTCAGGAACCAGGCGGTCGACGAGCCCATCATGGCGCCGCCGACGATCACGACGTCGTAGTGTTTTTGAGCGGGTTGGGTTGCTTGGCTCATGCGGGCAAGTCTCCAGTGGTTGAGGCTTTCAAGGCGGTATCGATATCCGCCTCGGGGAGTCCGTATACGGTGCGTGCTGTCTCGGCTGAAATGTATCCCAGTGCAAGATCGCGCGCGACATCGCAGTGCGCTCGCTTGGCGGGGTCGCCGTAGCCGGCACCTCCTGGAAAGGCCATGCGCACGTGGCGGCCGTGCGACACAAACTGTTTGCCTTTGCCGCGCATGGGCGTGCCGTCGTCTTGTGCAATCGAGGTTGGGGCGCCGCTGCTGCCGCCCTGGCGGCCGCGGGCAGGGTGATCAACCCGGTCGAACATGGCTTGTATATGGAATTCGTGGCCCGCGTGCACGCCGACGTCCATGTACTGGCCGAGGCCGCCACGGTGTCGACCTGCGCCGCCGCTGTCAGCGCGCAATTCCTTGCGCCAGATGATCACTGGGCCCACTTGCTCTGTGGCTTCAACTGGCATGGTCATCACGCCGGACGGGAAGGCGGTGGCGTTCATGCCGTCGAGTGTTGGGCGGGCACCCGATCCCCCGGAATTGAAGGTCAGCACCTCGGCCCTGATGGCATCATTCGGCGCGGGTGCGTCGGTGCGCGGTTGCACTGAGACTTGGAAATTGCACAGACACCCCGCGCCTTCCGCCGGCACGGTTGCGGGCAGTAACTGGTCCAATGCGGCGTAGACGGTGTCTGGCACCATGTGGCCGACGATGTGGCGCAGCGCGACCGGTGCCGGGTGCGGCGCGTTGACGATGCTGTTCTCTGGCGCCCGCGTGATGAAGGGCGCAAGCGACGCTGCGTTGTTTGGGATCTCCGGGGCAATCGCGCACTTGAGCGCGTAGCAGGCGTAGGCTTTGGTGTAGACGAGTGGGCAGTTGATGCCTTTTTTATCAAGCCCGGAGCTGCCGGCGAAATCGCAGACAACCTGGTTCTGTTCAATGCTGACCTGCACTTTCAAGGTGATCGGCGCACTGTAGCCGTCGAGCTGCATCTCACCTTCAGCTGAGCCGGACTGAAGTGCGTTGATGCGCTCGAGTGTGGCGCGGCGCGAGTTGTCGAGAATGAAATCAGACGCTCCCTGCAAGGAGTCGAGGTTGAACTCGGTCATCATGTCGCTCAGGCGGCGCAAGCCGATTTCATTGCAGGTGGCGAGTGCGTACATGTCACCGACCAATTGATCCGGTTCGCGGACGTTGTTGCGCACGATGTGCAACAGGGTCTTGTCGACTTCGCCGCGCTCAGCGAATTTCATGATCGGGATGTGCAGCCCTTCTTCGTACACCGAGTTAGCGTCAGCCCCGAAGCCGCGACCACCGATATCGACAATGTGCGCGGTGCACGCAAAGAAACCCACATGCTCGCCGCGGTAGAAGGTTGGGGTCACGACAGTGATGTCGTGCAGGTGACCGGTACCCTCCCAAGGGTTGTTGGTGATGAAGACGTCACCTTCAAAGATGTTGTCTTGACCGATGCGGCGGATGAAGTGGGCGACGGCGTCAGCCATGGCGTTGACGTGGCCCGGTGTGCCGGTCACCGCTTGTGCAAGCATGTCGCCGTGCGTGTTGTAGACGCCCGCCGAAAGATCGCCCGCTTCGCGTACCGAGGTTGAGAAGGCGGTGCGAACGAGCGCCTGCGCCTGCTCTTCGACAATGGAGATCAGGCGGTTCCACATGACCTGGTAGGCCACGGTTGTGGGGGTGCTCATGCAGCAGACTCCCGTGTGTGAACGTCAATACAACCATCGGCCAGCGTTTGCGCCTGTCGGCTTGAGGGCACGACGACCGTGGTCTCGCTCTCGGTGATCAACGCTGGCCCTGTGAGTACTGCGCCTGGGAGCAGCGTTTCACGATCACACACGGCGGCATCTTGGGCCTCGCCGACTGCTGGGTCAAACAGTTCCCGGTGTGATGTGGGTGTGGGCGCAGCCTCGGCGCTGACTTGGCCGACGGTCACCAAGGCAGACGGTGGCGTGGTGGCGTTGACCGACCAGACCGTCACCTCGATTTCAAGCCCGTCCACGATGCGGCCAAATAATTTGCTGTATTCGGACTCAAACGCGCTGATGTAGTGCTCGACTGAAGGCGCCGCAACTTGCTCGACATTGAGGGTGACCGGGATCTCCCAGCCCTGACCGCTGTAGCGCATGTAGGCTTTGTGCTCGGTGAGTATGTCGGCGTTGTCGTCGCAGCGGCGCACGAAGGCCTTGGCCTCGGCCTCCATCTCATTGAACAGTGCTGTCACGCGCGCTGCATCGAAAGCCGACATTTTCATGTACACGCTGCGGTTGGCTTCGAAGCTGAACGGGGCTTGTAAAAAGCCAATGGCGGAGCCGACGCCCGCGCCGGGAGGGACCAGGCAGCGGTCGATGCCGAGCTTCTCGCACAGCCGGGCGGCGTGCAGTGGGGCCGCGCCGCCGAAGGCGATCATGGTGTATTCGCTGAGGTCTTCGCCGTTTTCAACCGCGTGCACACGCGCCGCGTTGGCCATGTTCTCATCGACAACCTCGGCCAAGCCAAAGGCGGCCGTGGTCGCGTCCATCTCGAGTGTGTCACCGATATGCGCTTTCAAGGCGTCGCGCGAGTGCTCAGAGTGCAGTGCGATGGAGCCGCCAGCGAAATTGTCAGGGTCAAGCTTGCCAAGCACGAGATCGGCGTCGGTCACGGCTGGGCGCTTACCGCCGCGGCCGTAGCAAGCGGGACCGGGTTCTGATCCCGCGCTCTCGGGTCCAACCCGAATCTGGCGTAGTGCATCGACCTTCGCGAGCGAACCGCCGCCAGCGCCGATCTCAACCATGTCGATGACCGGAATTGAGATGGGCATGCCAGAGCCTTTTTTGAACCGGTAGCTGCGCGCGACTTCAAACACGCGCGCGGTTTTCGGGGTGCGCTCCTTGATCAAGCAGATTTTTGCAGTGGTGCCACCCATGTCAAATGACAGCACCTTGTCCAAGCCGTGTTGGGCGGCGATGGTGGCTGCGAACACCGCGCCACCGGCGGGCCCGGATTCCACCAGGCGGACCGGAAATTCGGCTGCCGCTTCAATCGAGATGATGCCGCCACCGGAGTGCATCAGAAAAATCGGGCAACGGCAGTTGGCGTCGCCGAGGCGGTCGGCCAGGCGTTCGAGGTAGCTCTTCATCAGCGGTTTGATGTACGCGTTGGCGCACACGGTGTTGAAGCGCTCGTACTCGCGCATCTGCGGCGAGACATCCGAGGAGAGCGAGATCATAGCGTTGGGCAGGCGCTTTGCGAGCACCTCGCGCACGGCGCGCTCGTGGCTGCCGTTGACGTAGCTGTGCAGGAAACCCACTGCAATGGAGTCGTAGCCGGCACCGGCAAGCTGGTCTGCGAGGCGCTCGATGTCAGCGGTGTCGAGCGGGCGCAACACCTCACCGCGCGCGTCGACGCGCTCTGGCAGAGTGTATCGGCGGTTGCGTGGAATCAGGGGCTCGGGCAGTTTGAGGTTGAGATCGTATTGCTCGAAGCGGCTCTCGGTGCGCATCTCGATGGTGTCGCGAAAGCCCTCGGTGGTGATGAAGGCGGTCTTGGCGCCGCGGCGCTCGATCAAGGCGTTGGTGGCGAGGGTGGTGCCGTGGATCACTTGGCCGATCACGTCCGGTGTGACGCCGGCTTTCGCACAGACCTGCTGCATGCCGTCGATGATGGCGTTTTCCGGCGCGGCGTAGGTGGTGAGTACCTTGGTTGAGAACCGACCGGTCGGGCCCTCGAGCACGACGTCGGTGAAGGTGCCGCCAATGTCTGCACCCATGCGGTAGAGGCCGTCTGCCATGGTCGGATCTCGCGTGATAATGCGCTGACCCTAGCAAACGTAAATCATATAAAAAAATTGTTTGAATTTATGAATGTGATCAAAAAAATTTATGATAAACCGCCGAAAGCGCGCGCGACTCTGCTGGCAATGCCAGCCGCATCGGCGACATAGCCGGGAGCGGTGTCGCGGTCAAAGCGCGCCACAAATTCGAGGTCGTCCGGGGTCCATTCGCATTTGAGCGCTACGATGGCGCCGCTGGCAAGGTGCGCTGCCACCATGGGTCTGGGTAGGCAGGCAATACCGTAACCGTTGAGCAGTAACTCAATGCAGACCGAGAGGTTCGACGACGGCACCAAGCGCGGGCGCGGGCCGGCGTGTTTGGCAAAATACTCGGTGATCTGCTGGTGCGGGCGCGAGCCGCGCGTGTGGGTGAGGATCGGGTGTTGGCGCAGCGAGGCTTGGCCGAGCACGCCGGTGTCGTGTGCCAGGCCGGCTGGCGCCACCCACACCATGTCGCAGCGGTCGAGTGGCTGCTCGCCCGTCATGTGTTCCTTGAACGGGCCGTTTTGCAGCGCGAGGTCGAGCTCGCGCGCCGAGAGGGCGCTGGTGAGTTCACTGGAGAGCCCGACGGTGAGCTCCACCAACACATTCGGAAAGCGCTGCCGCAGGGCGTCGAGCAAGGCGCTGAGCCAAGTGGCGGCGATGACTTCGGTGACACCGAGACGGATGGCACCCTCATACAGCCGCTGGCTGCCGGCGGTCGCGATCAAGGCATCGCGGCTCGTTAAAATGTCTCGGGCACCGGCGAGCGTGCGTTCGCCGAGTTCTGTGAGTCGGATGGGGCCCGTATCGCGCGCCAGCAGCGGGCCGCCCAGAGCCGACTCCAGGGCGGCGATGCGGGATGACACATTGGGTTGTGTGGTCGCCAGGCGATCTGCGGCGCGGCTGAAGCTGCGCAAATCCGCGACCGCGACAAAGGTTTCGATTTGCTTAAGCGTAAACGGCATGTTGGCCAAACTCAGGCGTGCTCACGGCATGTAGCCGCGCTGCAACTCGGTGTGTCAGTGTTGTAATTCTGTGATCAGCTTTTCAACGAAGTGTGTGCCAGCTTCGAGTTGCTCAAGGCTGAGGTATTCGTCCGCTTGATGGGCTTGTTCGATTGAGCCCGGCCCGCAAATTACCGTCTTATACCCTTCGTCTTGAAATTGTCCAGCTTCCGTGCCGTAGGGCACGACCGATTCGTTGTTGTCGCCAGTGAGCTTGCGCACCAGCTCTTCGGCGTAGCTGTCTGGCTCTGTTCTGCAGGCCGGCACGGCGTGCCGCGGTGTGATGTGTATACCGGTGCTGGGGTGAATGGCTTGCATTTCCACTTCAAGTGAGTCTGCATATTGCCGGTAGCGTTGCAGCCATTGTTCAGCAGTGTCACCGGGCATGAGCCGGATGTCAGTGCTAAACCGGCAATCTCGCGCGGTAATGTTGCCGGCAGTTCCGCCAGATACGGTGCCGACATGCAGCGTGGTCCACGGCGGTGTGTAGTTCGAAGCGGGGTCTGCAGCGGCGCGGTTTTCGTTCATGCGCTCTGTGTGCCAGTCGATGAGCTTGGCCGCAACCATAATGGCGGACACGCCGGTGTGGACCAGCGAGCTGTGAACCTCAAATCCTCTGACGTGTGTCTCCAGGCCAATACTGCCTTTGTGCCCGTTGACCATGCGCATCATCGAGGGCTCGCCGACAATTACGGCTCGGGCCGCAGGCAACGTGTGACGCATCTCGGCGATCATCGGCGGTGCGCCAACGCAGCCAACTTCCTCGTC
Source organism: uncultured Granulosicoccaceae bacterium (assembly GCA_937925815.1). Classification (GTDB taxonomy): domain Bacteria; phylum Pseudomonadota; class Gammaproteobacteria; order CALCKW01; family CALCKW01; genus CALCKW01. Next base: position 8,358 of record CALAMQ010000171.1, read on the forward strand.
GTACGACAGTGCAATTTGCACCGGGCGTTTCAGATTGGCTTTTAGCATCTGCGGCACCAAGGCGAGCCCGATGGCATTGAAGCCTTTCATGTCGCAGGTGCCACGACCGAACAACTTGCCGTCTTTTTCGGTAACGGTGAACGGGTCTGTCGACCAGGGCTGGCCCTCAACTGGCACGACGTCTGTGTGGCCAGAGAGCACCACGCCGCCGTCTACGTCTGGGCCGATGTTCGCAAACAGACTTGCCTTCAGACCTGTCTCATCAGGCACACGATAGCAACTTACCCCGTGGCCGTTTAAATAGTCTTCGACGAAGTCGATCAGCGGCAGATTGCTCTCGCTGGAGACGGTGGGGAAGGCCACTAAGCGTTCGAGCATTTGCCGTGGTGTGTAGGTCTCTGCCATGACGGTAAAGGAGCCGTGAGTGCGATGCGCACGACCGTACCACAGCTAAGACGTGCCCGTGCTCGCGAGCCCAAGCCAGTCAATTAAATTGGTTGTTGGAATGGTCAGTGGCAGGATTTGCCGCGAGAGTGGTACACACCGGTCTCGTCACGCTCGAACAGGCTCGCGACTGCCTCGTGTCGACACGGTTCGCCGGACTCGTCGGCCAACAGATTTTGTTCAGAGACGTAGGCCACGTATTCGCTTTGTTCGTTTTCAGCAAAGAGGTGGTAGAAAGGCTGATCTTTGCTTGGACGAATTTCGAGCGGGATGGCGTCGTACCATTCGTCGGTATTGTCAAACTGCGGATCGACGTCAAAAATGACGCCGCGAAAAGGGAAGAATCGGTGTTTGACCACCTGCCCTATATTAAATTTTGCTGTCTTGACCATAACCAGACCCTTTGTCCACATACAACAGTAGTGGGGGATGCCGCGCAATTCAATGGTCGAGAGTGCACACTGACAGCGGCTGGGTCGCAAAATGCCGTCGTGAGATTGCGCTGGCCCAATCTCGACACAAGAATGGCCTATGCGGCTGGCGGTTGTATCGGGTCCGTTGGCGTGTTGCTGTGATCTCAGGAAGGGGTCATCGGTGCGTAGTTCGGTTGAGCTTGCATGCGTGCTATCCACGCGTTGATACCCTCGTAGGCCTTGATGTCGAAGCCGCCTTCATCGGCGACGTGGGTGTACGCGTAGAGTGAGACATCTGCCATGCTGAGCCGGTCTCCAGCGAGCCAATTGAATGCCTGCAATCGAGCGTCCATCAACGCAAGCGCCCGGTTGCCAGGTTTTTGCAGGGCCTCGAATTCGGCGCGACGCGACTCCGGCAGGCCTTGGTAGAGTTTGATAAATCGTGCAACGGCGATGCGTGGTTCGTGATTGTATTGTTCCCAAAATTGCCACTGTTGTATTGTTGCGCGGTGGTATGAGTCAGTCGGTGCAAGCGCCGTCCCCTCAGCAAAATAATTGATGATGGCATTGGATTCAGACAGGTGTCGGCCGTCGTCCAGTACCACCAGCGGGATCTCGCCTGCTGGGTTGAGAGTCAAGAACGTCTCGGAACGTGTCTCACCCAGCATGATGTCGACATCGTGCCAGCTGTATTTGAGGTTGAGTAAGCTTGCGGCCAGCTGCAGTTTGTAACAATTGCCAGAGCGTTTATCGCCGTATATTTTCAAAGTGCGGGGTCCTAAACAGTTGTGGCGGCTTCGAGCCGAGCCTACCACCGGAGAATTCGAGGTTGCAAAGCGGCGGCGCCGTTACCTCAACGCCGGGCGTGTAGACTGTGCCAACTTACCAAACACACTCGCCGGTGGCATATCTGTGGCTGTCGGGTTTGACGAGGAATTTGACGTGGACTTCGAACTCAACGCTGACCAGCGGGCGTTCATTGAATTGGCAAGTCAATTTGCCGAGGCCGAACTCGCACCGCATGCGGCCGAGTGGGACGCAGAGCAAATATTCCCAGTTGAGACCTTGCGCAAAGCCGGTGAACTCGGCCTGTGTGGACTCTACGCGTCGGAGTCGATCGGTGGGTTGGGTTTGCCACGGCTCGATTGCGCTATGGTTTTCGAAGCGCTCTCGCGCGGTTGTACCTCAACCACAGCGTATATCTCCATTCACAACATGGCGACCTGGATGGTCGGGCAATACGCGAGTGCCGAGGTTGGCGGTGCGCTCGGTCCGGCGCTGTGCAGTGGCCAGCAGCTTGCGTCTTATTGTCTGACCGAGCCCGGTGCCGGTTCAGATGCAGCGTCTCTTCGCACGTCTGCAGTGCGTGATGGCGACGTCTACCGCCTCACTGGCTCCAAAATATTCATTTCTGGGGCAGGCAGCACAGACCTGCTTATTGTGATGGCACGCACCGGTGTTGACGGTCCGAGAGGGATTTCGGCGTTTGCGGTTGACGCGAACAGTGTCGGGATCAGTTTTGGCCGCAAGGAAATCAAAATGGGTTGGAATAGCCAGCCCACGCGGCAAGTCAATTTTGATCAAGTTGAAGTGCCTGCTGAGCGCTTGCTCGGCGCAGAAGGTGAAGGCTTTCGCATCGCGATGGCGGGTTTGAATGGCGGTCGCATCAATATTGCGGCGTGTTCCGTTGGCACCGCCCAAATGGCACTTGAGCAAGCGCGCGCTTTTACCTTGGAGCGCAAACAGTTCGGTCGGCCCATCGCAGACTTTCAGGCGCTGCAGTTTCGCCTTGCAGACATGGCGACAGAGTTGGTCGCGGCGCGGCAGATGGTGCGCCTCGCGGCGAGCAAGCTCGACATCGACGACCCCGACAAGAGCACCTATGCCGCGATGGCAAAACGTTTTGCGACGGACGCAGGTTACCGGGTGTGCGACGAGGCGCTGCAACTTCACGGCGGCATCGGCTATATCCGCGAGTACCCCTTTGAGCGCTACTTGCGTGACACCCGCGTGCACCGCATCCTCGAGGGCAGCAATGAAATCATGCGGGTTCTGGTCGCCAGGCGCTTGTTGGATAATGCGGCAGCGTTGATGTAGCGGCATGACCTGCTGCGGCGATCACACTTACAAAAACTGCAATCACTGGCTGGACTATGGACTGCGTACTGACCCACGAACACCCGACTGCCGATGGCCACCGTGTCATGGAGCTCGTTCTCAATGATGCTGCGCGCCATAACGCGTTGACGCTAGACATGATCGACACTATTCAGCCGCAGCTCGATGCGTGGCGGGATGACGAGTCGGTTGTGGCTGTGGTGTTGCGCGGTGCGGGGGAGAAAGCCTTTTGTGCAGGTGGGGATGTCGTGAGTCTCGCCAAAGCGCTCAAGGCGGACAGCGACAGCCCGCTGCCCGAGGCGTTCTTCACGCGAGAATACAAACTCGACTACGACATGCACACCTATCCAAAGCCAATCATCTGCTGGGGCAGTGGCATTGTGATGGGTGGTGGCAAAGGCTTGCTGACAGCGTGCAGTCACCGCATCGTGACCGAGACCGCCGTTTTGGCCATGCCGGAAGTGACCATCGCACTTTATCCAGATGTCGGTGGCAGCTGGTTTTTGAATCGCTTGCCCGGGCGCACCGGGTTGTTTGTCGCGGTCACCGGCGTGCGTTTGAACGCCGCTGACGTGCTGTTTCTCGGGCTGGGGAATCGCTTTGCTCAAAGCAGCCGGTACCCCGAATTGCTCGCGGATCTCGCGGCAGCGCCGTGGCAGTCTGCAGATCCCCACAACACCGTCAACGGCGTGTTGCGCGCGTTGGAGCACCGCAGTCAGCCCGCCTTTGACGCAAATTCCCCCATACGCAATCACTACGATCAAATCCAAACGGTCACTGACGCCGACAATGTCGAGGGCTTTGTCGCCCAGCTCATGGCGCTTGAGACTGACGACCCTTGGTGGCTGCGTGCACAGAAGACCACGGCACACGGCAGCCCGCTTGCGATCAAAGTGATGTCAGAACAACTTCGTCGGACTCGGCACGCGTCACTGCGCGACGTCTTTTTGGCCGAGTTGGCTCTGTCTGTTCAATGCACGCGATTTCGGGAGTTTCAGGAAGGTGTCACAGCGCTCTTGATCGATAAAACAGGTAAACCTGACTGGACTTTTAAATCGATTAGCGACGTCGATTCGGATCTGGTCGACGGCTTTTTCCAAAGCCCCTGGAACACCAATCCGCTGTCGTCGCAAATTTAATCGAGGAGACCAATTACATGCTGAATATTGGATTTATTGGGCTTGGCAACATGGGTTTGCCGATGGCGTTGAACCTGGTCAAGGCCGGGTACACCGTGCGCGTGTTTGATTTAGTTGCAGACTCGATCACGCAAGCAGTCGACGCGGGTGCGGTCGCCGCTGAATCAGCTTTAGACGCCGCCGCTGAGGCTGACGTTGTGATCTCAATGTTGCCGGCAGGTCACCACGTGCGCGCGCTCTACGTCAATGGTGACGCGCCCTTGTTTGACCGCATGAAGCCCACAGCAATTGCGATCGACAGCTCCACAATCGACGCCAAAACCGCGCGTGACGTCAGTGAGGCCGCCGCCAGTCGCGGCTTGGCCTTTGTCGATGCGCCGGTCTCGGGCGGCACTGCCGGCGCGGCGGCTGGAACCTTGAGTTTCTTGTGTGGGGCCTCGGCCGAGCACTTCAACGCGGTGGAACCCATCTTGTCTGTGATGGGCAAGAATATTTTTCACGCCGGTGGCCCCGGGGCTGGGCAAATTGCCAAAGCCTGTAACAACATGCTGTTGGCGGTGCTGATGTCGGGCACCTGTGAAGCGCTCAACATGGGAATCAAGGCAGGCCTCGATCCCGCGGTGCTCTCTGACATCATGCGCCAGAGCTCTGGCGGCAATTGGGCGCTGAATGTCTACAACCCGGTTCCGGGCGTGATGGAGTCTGCGCCGGCCAGCAAGGGGTACGCGGGCGGCTTTATGACCGACTTGATGGTCAAAGATCTCGGTCTGGCGATGGATCTCAGCCAGCAGCTCAATGCGCCGGTGCCAATGGGCTCACAGGCCAGGGCACTGTTTTCGATGCACAAAGCCAAGGGCAATGGCACGCTGGATTTCAGCAGCGTGCTGTCGCTTTATCAAGACGCTGATTGATCTTGGCCGCACGCGATTCTCGCAACAGTGGCGGGAATCCTGCAGAGGGGTTACACTCGGTGGAATTGCACGCCTGCCGGGCCATCCCGATGACAGCAGGCGCAGAGCCCGGCAGCGCGGTCCGGGAACTGGATGACACGGGTGGTTTCTATCCCGTGAAGCGGTGAATCCATGCCGCAAGGCGCTGACGATCTTCGGACGTCACCTGCCGAATTGAGCCGCGCAAATTCTTAAACGACAAATTCGCACAGAGACACTGCATGAGCTTCGATTCGCTCGGCCTTTCGGCCGAACTGTTGAATGCGATCTCGGATGAAGGCTACGAATCGCCATCTCCGGTACAGCAACAATCCATCCCTGCAATACTTGAAGGCCGTGACGTTATGGCGGCCGCGCAAACCGGGACCGGCAAGACAGCCGGCTTCGTGTTGCCAATGTTGCAACGCTTTGCGCCACAGGCGCGTGCAAAAGCCGGGCGACCGGTTGCACTGGTGCTCACACCAACACGTGAACTCGCGGCCCAAATCGCTGAGAGTGCCTCGGTGTACGGCAAGTACCTGCCAGTGACCAACACGGTGGTGTTTGGCGGCGTTAATATCAAAGGGCAAATCGAGGCGCTTAGTCGCTCTGTCGATTTGCTTATCGCAACCCCGGGCCGACTGCTTGACTTGCATTCGCAAGGGGTCGTCTCGTTTGATGATCTGCAAGTGCTTGTGCTCGATGAAGCCGATCGCATGCTCGATATGGGTTTCATCCACGACATCAAGAAAGTGCTGAAGCTGCTGCCAGAAGCGCGTCAAAACCTGATGTTCTCTGCAACCTTCTCAAATGACATTCGAGCGCTGGCGCGTGGATTGGTGGAAAACCCCGTCGAAATTTCTGTCAACCCGCCGAACTCCACGGTCGACGCGGTTGAACAGCAAGTTTGCACAGTCAATAAATCCCACAAGTGGCGTTTGTTGGTACAACTGATAAACGACAATGCCTGGCCGCAGGTTCTGGTGTTTTCACGCACCAAGCACGGCGCCAACCGTCTCGTTAAACATTTGGAGAAGGCGGAAATCACGGCTGCCGCCATTCACGGCAACAAGAGTCAAAGTGCGCGCACGCGTGCGCTCGCGGATTTCAAGGCGGGCGAAGTGCGGGTTTTGGTGGCCACTGACATTGCTGCTCGCGGGCTCGATATTGATCAATTGCCGCAAGTGGTTAACTACGATCTGCCCAACGTTCCTGAAGATTATGTGCACCGCATTGGCCGCACTGGCAGAGCTGGTGCAACCGGAAAAGCGGTGTCGCTGGTTTGTGGGGAAGAGGGCAAACTGCTCGCGGACATCGAAGCCTTTATTGGTATGAAAATCGACCGCACAGATGTGCCGGGTTTTGAATTCACTGACGAATGGGTCATGAATGCCGCACCGTCGCGCAACCGAGATCAACAGCGTGACGGTGGACGTTCTCAGCAAGGGGATGGCAAAGCGCAACGCGCACGCGCGCAGAACAAACCGGCGGAGCAAGCGAAAGACGCCGACGGCCAAAACCGCAAGCCGCCGCGCAAACGCAATCGCAAACCCTCAGACAACCCAAATGCCAAAGGGCAAGAGCGCAGTGGTGGCCAGCGCCGAAAGCGTGAGGTCGATGAAGACCGACAGCCGCTCGACAACGCCAACTTGCCACCTGTGCTTGAGCACGGCAACCGGGCGCGCCCGCAACGGCAACAGCGCAATCCCAATCCCAATCAGGCTCGTCGTCAAGCCCGTGGCGAACCGAACGGCAATGTGTACGTCCCGGTGAACCGCGACGATGTACCGGAAGCCAATGGCAATCGAATTGATGGGCCAGAAGTCCATGAGGGAACGCTGTGGATGCAGCAACCGGACCCCGGTATGGCGCAGCGTCGACAGCAGGGCAATCGCCAGCGGCGCAATAACGGCAACGGCAATGTTGCCTCCAACCGCCAGCGCAGCAATGCGGACGGAAACCGGGCGCGCCAGCAGCGGCGTAACGCCAATGCCAATGGCAACGCCGGTGGTAATGGGCAAGGTAATCGGCCAGCGCAAGGCGGTGGTGGCAACAGCGGCGGTAACAGCAGCAACGGACAGCAGCAGCGTCGCCGGCGTCGTCGCCAGCAATCCACTTAATCGTTGATTCGATTCGCGTTATCGACGGCCAGCTAGGGTGTTGCGCACGGTGAGGTCCCGCGTTGATGGTCGCACCCGAGCACAACAGTGGTTTTGCCGAGCGTGTACGATGGCGCATTGAGAAATGCTGCGCGTGCGATGAGTCAGGTATAGTCCGGGACTTTTCAAAACCACGTGTAGAGATCGCGCCATGTCGACAACCGTCGTCAATTCTTGGAATGAATTTGATCCCCTCAAGCATGTCATCGTTGGGCGTGCGGATCACACCTGTATACCGCCAAATGAGCCTGCCACCGAGGCCAAGGTGCCCGAAGACAGCGACATGCGTGGCATGTGGGGTCCGCGGCCGCTAGAGACGGTTGAGAAGGCCAACGCGCAACTCGACAACCTCGTCAAGGTGCTCACAGAGCGCGGTGTCAAGGTGGACCGGCCAACGCCAATCCAATGGAATCAGGCGGTCAATACGCCGGATTTTCAAACCGCCAGCCAGTTTGGCTGCATGCCGCCGCGGGATGTGTTGCTGACCGTTGGCAATGAGATGTTGTCGGCGCCTATGTCGTTCAGGTGCCGGTATTTTGAATACCTCGCGTACCACGATCTCATGCAGCGGTATTTCGATGAAGACCCGAACTTCCGCTGGGAGCAGGCGCCGCGTCCGAGGCTTGGTCAAGATTCTTACAAGCCCGGCTACTTCGATGAAATCACGATAGATGAGCGGCTCCGCCGCACGGCTGCACTCGATTTCGTGACCACAGAGTATGAGCCCTTGTTTGACGCGGCGGACGTGATGCGACTTGGCAAAGACCTATTTTGCCAACACGGGCTGACGACGAACCGCCGTGGTATGGAGTGGTTGCAGCGGCATTTTCCCGATCACCGGGTGCACGCGGTCAATTTTCCAGGTGACCCATACCCCATTCACATTGACGCGACCTTCGTGCCGCTGCGGCCGGGACTGATCATCAATAACCCCAATCGCCGCTTGCCTGATGCGCAACGTGCATTTTTTGAGGCCAATGACTGGGAGATCGTCGAGGCGGCGGCGCCGTCACACAACCAGCCCCCACCCTTGTGCTATTCCAGTATTTGGCTGTCAATGAATTGCTTGATTCTCGACCACAAGACGGTGGTGGTCGAAGCGAGCGAAGTGTTGCAGATGGAGCAAATGGACAAGCTTGGCATGAACGTGATCCCCGTCCCATTTCGCGATGCCTACCCCTTTGGCGGTGGCTTGCATTGCGCCACCGCTGATGTGAATCGCGAGGGAAGCTGCGAAGATTATTTCCCAAGGCAAGTCGGCGGCACCTTGCTGCGCGGATGAGTCAGGCGGCGGTGGGGCGGATGCAGATTGATGCATTCGCCCTCCCAGCCGTCAACGCCACTTGAGCGTGGCGTAGCGATGTCCGGTGCGGCTCAGTGGGTGAATATTACGCGCACCGCTTCGAGCTGTGGCGTGAGATGCTCCAGGCTTGCGATGATGTTGTCGCGCTCCTGAGTCAACGCTGCAATTTCCTCTTCCCTGACCGGTGCGCCGCGCGCCGCCAAGGCCTGCAAACGGTCCAGTTCCGCGCCGAGCAGGTTGTTGGCGTTGTCCCTCGCGGTGTCGGCTATTGGCTTTATTCGCGCTTTGGCATCGGTCTCGATGGACAGAAGACGCTCAGACAAACCGTCGCGCTGGGCCGTGATCAGTTTGCGCGCCGTGCCGCGGTCGAGGTTTTTCACGTTCATGGCGAGCCAGTTGCTTGGCACCTTGGAGGAGATTTCAAGACCGCTGCGCGTGTGCAACAGACGCTGCCACGTGGTTGGCAGGTGACGTTGCCAACGGCGCCCTGGCACTGCGCTTTGCATGCTGAACACGGTTTCAATAAGGACTTCGCCGGGTTTGAACGGTTGGGCCTGCAAAGCCGCCGCCGCGGTTTTACCGGTGTCTCCGTCAACCACCATGTGTAAAAGTCCACGCACGAGTGGGTGTTCCCAGGTGATGAACTCGAGGTCTTCGCGGTGCAGTGCCACCTCGCGGCTGTCGGTGCCGCTGCATCCGTCTTCTGGCAACCCTGGGAAGTCTTGTTGTTCGGCAGACGAGCCAATGTGGATGCTGTAGCTGTCGGCCGACAACTCTTCAAGCTCCAGACCGAAACTGTCGGCCGCGCGTTCGATGAAGGGCCAAGGGCCTGGTTGTTCGTCCATCTGCGAGAGTTCCAGTGCCAGCGCGCTGGATTCAATCGGGTCCGTGGATGCGAGTTCGAGCAGCCTATCTCGACCGGCTTCAAGCGTTGCGCGGACGTCTGCGGTGATGCGCTGGGTATCTGTGAGTAAGTTCTCGAGCGCTGTGGCGTCACCTGGGTTGTTTAATGCGTGCTCTCGCGCGGCGTTGACCTGCTGAAGCACGGCGCTGCCGTAATTGCAACTCTGGCTAAATGCGCCAAGCCCCTCGTCGTACCAGCGGCGCAAGATGTCATCGCGATCACCTGCTCGGGTGGGGACGTGGACAATCACATCGCGGTCCTGGCCAATGCGGTCGACGCGCCCGATACGCTGTTCGAGCAGATCGGGTTGATCTGGCAAGTCGAACAAAATCAACTCGTTCACAAATTGAAAATTGCGCCCTTCGCTGCCGATCTCTGAACTGATCAAGATAGGGCACCCGCTGTCTTCATCAGCGAAGTGCGCCGCCGCGCGATCGCATTCCAAAATACTCATACCGCCGTGGAAGACCGCAGCGACGATGCCCGCTTTCAGTCTGAGTTCGGTTGCGATATCCAGCGCGGTGTCGTCTTCAGCGCAGATCAACAAAAACCGCTTGTCTGGCCGAGCTTTAAGTGTGTCGAGCAGCCATTTGGTGCGCGCGTCTTCAACACTGAGTGCGTCGTCAGTTGGCAAGCTGTGGTGCTGTACAGAGCGTTTGGGCAGGCCGCCGACCGCGCTGCGCGTGTTGCGAAATAAGACGCGTCCCGTGCCATGGTGGTCGATGAGGTGGTTCAGTAGCGTGCGGCGCGCGGTGTCGTCGAGCGGTTGTGACAACAGTGCTCGGCTGGCGTCATCGTCTATATAAGGCGCGAGAGCCGAGTGTTGCTCCGGTGTCAGCGCGGTGTCGGCGTGCCAAAGTGGCTCGGCGGCGGCCGCAACGGCTCGGTGTGCGTCTTCGCTTGCAAGGTGCGCGTCGAGGTCGTGGAATCGATCTGGGTCTAGCAATCTGAGCCGGGCAAAATGGCCCTCGCGGCCCAGTTGCTCTGGGGTGGCGGTGAGCAGTAAGACGCTGTTGGTTTCACGGGCCAGGGCGTCGACGAGGTCGTAAGCTGGGCTCGTGGCGTCGCGTGACCAATCCAAATGGTGCGCCTCGTCGACCACCAACATATCCCACTCCGCCATGAGCGCGGCGTCGCCAAGCGCTTCATCTTCCACGAGCAAGGAAAGCGGGCAGAGCAGGCATTGGGCTTCGTCGAACGGGTCCACGGACTCTGATGTGACAAGCGTAAAGCTCAGGTTGAACCGGCGACGCAGTTCGATCAGCCACTGGTGCTTCAGGGCGTCCGGCACCAAGATCAGTACCCGCGTCGCGCGCCCCGTCAACAGTTGGCGGTGCACAATCATTCCGGCTTCTATGGTTTTGCCAAGACCCACTTCGTCCGCTAAGAGAACACGCGGGTGGTGGCGTCTGCTCACCTGATCGGCCACATACAATTGGTGCGGCAGCAGAGAAACCCGTGGGCCGTGCAGGCCGTAGTGCGCCGAGCGGTGTGCTGTCGCCAGCCGCTGCAAACTGTCTAACCGAAGTTCAAAGTCGCGATTGTGGCCGGTTTGACCCGCGAGCAGGCGTTCCCGTGGTTGGTTGAGACTGCATTGGGCTGACAGCAACGGCTCTGGCAGTTCGACAGCGTCGCCGGTGTCAGCGCGTGTACCGGTGTAGACAAAGAGTTGGTCGCGCACGCTCACGCTAGCGACATGCATTTCCCAGCCATGCACCGACTGAGCGGTGTCGCCGGGGTTGAGTTGAAGCCTGAGAAGCGGCGCATTATCAATCACATAGCGACGCGTTTCTTCAGCCAGTGGAAATATGAGCTCGATTTGCCGCGACTCGACATCGCTCACGAGACCAAGACCGAGTTCGGGCTCAGCTTCACTGAGAAAACGTTGTCCGGGTTTGAATGCAGTGATCAAGCGTCTGTCTCTTTTGTTGGTGTGGCGGCGTGCCGCCGTGGAGTTGGAATCAGGCGTGCCAAAGGCTCGCGATGCTGATGCTGCTAACGAGCAACAGCGAGGTGCCCATGACCCGATTGAAGAGTTTAGTGTCACCGCTCTGCAGCCACGCGTGAACTTGCATGCCCAGTACATGGCCCAGGGTGACACAGGGCAGCAGCCACAGGTGGTGGGCCCACTGCATGTCTACCCCGGCTAGCATCAACGCGATGATTTTAAGTGAGGTCAGAATAAACCACGTGATAAACAGTGTGTCCCGCAGCGCCTCTCGAGCCACATGGCTTGCGAACACCGCCACGATCAGCGGTGCACCGACAAGGGAGATGCCACTGGCGTAGCCACCGAGTGCAAGAAAGGTGATATCAGTGATTTTATGCCGGCTGACGAAGGGTTTGTCTGCGATATAGCCAACTGAATAGACCGCAATAATCAGGCAGATCAAGCCGCTGACGATGTGTCCGGGCAGCGTGATCAAGCCGATGATGCCGGCGAGCTTGGGCAAGATCATGATGGTGAAGGCGTAGCGGACGAATCGCCAGTCAATGCGCGAGGCCGCGCGCGTCTCGGCGCTGCCACGCCACGCCGCGAAGAGGTGTCGGCCGTGGGTTATCCAGACTGAAAAAAACAACAGATGAACCGCCAACAACGGCAGGAACAGCACGGGTTCTGGGTGTATCAGCAGCAAAAAAGGCAGAGACAGGGCCGCGCCACCGAAGCCCAGTCCGGAACGCACGAAGCCACTCCAGACAAATGTCAGCGCGATAAGAACGTAGTGGTGCGTTGCGAGGTCAGTCACGCGTGGGTTAGATCGGCGTAAGCGGCGCAGTGTACCTCAGCTGGGTGGCTCTGACCGGTTTGCAGCAGGGCAACGGGCGCGCGGGTCGACAGGTGTGTCTTGGCGCCACTGCGACAGGCTGTGTGTGATTCGGATGTAAGCAGACAGTGTGGTGTGAATTTTTCGTGGACTGTGTGTCAAGAGTGCTTGACGTCCGCCGATATCGGAGAAGTTGACGCCGTTTTCGGAGACCGTTTTGATGTCCCACACCAAATTTCGATTGGTGACCCGCAGTGATTTCGATGGATTGATCTGCGCCGTGCTACTCAAGCACCTTGACCTAATCGATGACATTACGTTCGTGCATCCCAAGGACATGCAGGACGGAAAGATCAACATTTCGGCGCGGGATATCACGACGAATTTACCGTATGTACCCGGAGCGCATCTGTGTTTCGATCACCACCACTCAGAGGTGTTGCGCGCAACAGGCTCGCAAAAGAACCATGTTATCGAGCCCGATGCGCCCTCGGCTGCTCGGGTTGTGTGGGACTATTACGGCGGTACTGACGCCTTTCCCGCGCGGTGGGAAGAGATGATGGCTGCGGTTGACAAAGGCGACTCGGCGCAGTTCACCCGTGAGGAAATCCTCGCACCTGAGGGGTGGAACTTGCTCAATTTCCTCATGGATGCGCGCACGGGATTGGGCCGTTTCCATGAATTTCGCATATCCAATTATGCGCTGATGATGGCACTCACTGATCACTGCAAGACGCTGACGATCGACGAGATCATGGCGCTGCCGGATGTGCAGGAGCGTGCAAATCTCTACCACGAGTGCAGCGAAAAGTTCAGTGCTCAGATCACCCGTTGTGCGCGTGTCCACGGTAACTTGGTGGTGTTGGATTTGCGCGATGAAGACACGATCTGGCCCGGCAACCGGTTCATGATTTACGCGTTGTACCCCGAGACCAACATCTCCATCCATGTCTTGTGGGGACTCAAGAAACAAAACACCGTATTTGCCACCGGCAAGTCGATCATTGACCGCAGCTCAAACACCAACGTCGGTGAGATGATGTTGCGCTACGGCGGCGGTGGACATGAAGCTGCCGGCACTTGCCAAGTTGCCAATGACCAGGCCGAGGCCGTGTTGCTGGAACTGATTGATCAAATTAATTGCGATGGTCCTATGCCAAATCGCGTGAGCGCAGTCGCCTGATAGACTGTGTGGGGTTGAATTTAACGCGCCCTTTGGGCGCGTTTTTTTTGGCGATGCTGAGCTGTCTCTGCCATGATTGTGAACATCCGACAGACAGCAACTGAATACGCCCTTGCATGTTGATCCTTCTCGTCGAAGACCATCGCCTGCTCGCAGAGACCCTCATTGACTTTCTAGAAAGCGAGGGCATTGAGTGTGACTACGCCGCGACTGGAAATGCAGGACTGGAGCTCAGCCGGCAAAATCGTTACGACGCGATCGTGCTCGATGTCGGTTTGCCTGGAAAGTCCGGTCTCGATGTGTGTCGGGCAATTCGCGCAACCGACAACAGCGATATCCCGATACTGATGCTCACCGCACGTGATCAGCTCGATGACAAAATCGGGGGATTTGATGCCGGCGCAGATGACTATCTCATCAAGCCCTTTGAACAGCGAGAATTGGTGGCGCGATTGCGCGCTGTGACCAAACGCCATCGCGGCAATTTGGTGCAGACAACGATCGTGGTTGGGGACTTGTCACTCGACTTGAGTTGTCATCAGGTAACGCGTCAAGGGGTCGTGCTTAAATTGTCCCCGGTGGGATTTAAGCTCTTGCACCTGCTGGCGCGTGAGTCGCCGGCGGTTGTCACCCGAGCAGCATTGCTCGATGCTCTCTGGGGCGATGACTTGCCCGACACTGATGCGCTGAGAAGCCACCTCTACAACCTGCGGCGCGCAGTTGACGCGCCGTTTGATCAGCCGATGATCGAGACGGTAAAAGGTGTTGGTGTCAAGTTGATCCCGGCTCAGGTAACACCACACTGATTTGTGTTCCGGCACCAGGGTTGCTGTGCCAATCCAGACGCCAATTAAACCGTTCACACACCCGCTTAACGATATCCAAGCCCAAACCGTAGCCTGTCGGCGCACTGTCCTCGCGTTCGAATGGGACTTGCACGCGTTGTAGGGTCTCGTCATTCATGCCGGGCCCGGTGTCCGCGATGATAATGCGATCGTGGTGCATCACAACCTGAACTGAACCCGCTGGCGTGTAGTTGCAGGCGTTGCGCAACAGGTTGCCAACCACGATGGCGAGCGCTTGTCGTGGCGCTTCGACGGCGACTGGGCTGTGGACATCCACCGAAATGTGAACATGGCCGTCGCTGTTGTGCGTGCTCGAGACTTGCTCGACGAGTCTATTGAGCCAGTCCTGGTTAACGGAATCGCCACCGCCAGGCACGGCGTCTTCGCGTGCGAGCAGAAGCAGTGTCTCCATCGTGGATAGCATGTCTTCGCACGTTGTGCGCATTCGGTTGAATGCGCGCTGGCGTTTGGGTGGATCGACGGCGTCGCTCTCGAGAACCTCGAGTGAACCGAGCACGACCGCGAGTGGGGTGCGAATTTCGTGGCTGATGTCGCGGGTGAATTCGCGTTCACGCACGAGTTGCTGAGCGAGGCGGGCGGTGAACGTTTTGAGAGCCCCTGCCAACGTGCGCACTTCGTCCGTCTGGTTTGGTTGGGTGTAGGCGTCCAGACGCAGGTCTTCTAGTTTCTGGGTGTAGAGATTGAAGTGCCGCATGGTTGAAGCGAGCGACGTCACCGGTGATAAAAAGCGGCGCGAGTAACGGTAGGCTAGCCACGCTGAGGCGTAGATCACCACCAGTGCCAGGCTCAGCGGCACCACGCCAAAGTAGAACGACAACTTGCGAACACTCTGCTCATCGAACACCAACGTCAGTCGATGTGTGCCGCGTTCCGACACGTGAATTAGGGTGTCGAGCTCCTCTACCTGCCAGCGTTGAAAGCCAAGGGGAGCCCCATCGAATGGGCCTGTGGTTTCTGCTGCATTCGACGTGGGAGTGAGATGGCCTGTGAGATTGGCGGTGTTTGGTGCGGGAAAATTGAGGTCAGCTTCCTTTGCGCGCCAGAAGTGTGTGGCCTCTTTTTCAAGCGCCGTTCGGATCATGACCTGTTCGACAACCAGCGCGGCGGTGTAGACGCCCAGTGCTGTGATTACGCTGATAAACAGCATTTGCACTACATGCACACGCATCAAGGTGTTGAGCAGGCCTTGACCGTCGTCTTGAGCGGGTGTCTGTTCACGTTGCGTTGACATGGTTTACGCCACTGTGCAAGTCAGTCAAAGGGGGTCAGGCGATGGAACACAACGCCGTGTCTGGTGAGAATCATACGCACAATTCGCTGGTCGAGCCGCCAGCTGTCGCGCGATTGCGCGCGTTTTATGAGCATTTTGGCCCCAGTGCGTTAGTGGATATTCCCTCTGTTTACGACGATGCCGTGGTGTTTGAGGACCCGATACATCGGGTCGAAGGGCTCGCGGCGTTGCAAGCCTACTTTGGCAAGACCACCGCCAATGTCACGCAGTGTGCGTTCCACTTCCACAACGTTCAGGTGCTGCCTGAGAATGCCGCGTGGATCACGTGGCGAATGGATTTTGCGCACCCACGCTTGCGCGCTGGAACACCGCTGGCTGTCGAGGGCGTCACGCACCTTAGATTCGGCGAGCGCATCACTTATCATCGCGATTATTTCGACCTCGGCAGCATGCTCTACGAGCACGTGCCGCTCATTGGTGGCGCAGTGCGTTGGCTAAAAGGGAGGCTCGGAAGTTGAATCGGGTGCTTATTACCGGCGCGAGCTCTGGCATTGGCACAGCGCTGGTGCGTGAATACAGTGCGGCTGGCTGGGCGGTGACGGCGTGTGGTCGTGACGCCTCTCGATTGCAGGCCGTTGCGACCGACACCGGCTGTGACACATTGGCTTTCGACATTGCCGATCGTCAGAGCACCTGCGATGCGCTTGCGGGACTCGATCCACACTGGGATCTTGTGATCCTCAATGCAGGCACGTGTGAATACATCGAGGACCCCAGAGCCTTTGATGCTGAGTTGTTCGAGCGGGTTATGCACACCAACACGGTTGGACCTGCCAACTGTTTGCAAGCACTTTTGCCGCATCTGAAAGCGGGTAGTCGCATTGCACTCGTCGGCTCTAGTGCCTCCTACCTCCCGTTCACGCGCGCGGCTGCGTACGGCGGCAGCAAGGCTGCCGTGGCGTATCTCGCCGGGTCGCTTGCAGCGGATCTCGCACCGCATGGGATTGGGGTCAGTCTTGTCAGCCCAGGCTTTATCAAAACCCCTCTCACCGATCAAAATGATTTCAATATGCCGATGATGATTTCAGCTGAGCAAGCTGCACTGTCAATTCGCCGCGGTCTAGACAAGGGCCAATCGCACGTGTGCATGCCGTGGTTATTTTGCGCCTTCCTTCGGGTGCTCGGGCGTTTGCCCTTTGCAGCGCGCGTAGCCATTGCCCGGAAAATGGCGCGATGAGCAAGCGCATAGCTGTTGTGGGTTCAGGTGTGTCTGGGTTGGTTGCAGCGTCAAAGCTGTCGTCTCGCTTTGAGGTTGACCTCTACGAGAGCGAACCTCGACTTGGCGGACACACCGCAACCATCGCGGTCAGTGTGCCGGAGGGTGATTTCGCAATCGACACTGGATTCATTGTCTTCAATAATCGAAATTATCCGCTTTTCCAAGCCCTCATCGACGACCTCGGCTTGCCATACCAACCCACTGAAATGAGCTTCAGCGTCACCGACCCAACCGACGGTTGGGTGTTCAACGGTCACACCGCCAATTCAATCTTTTGCGATCGCCGAAACCTCATCAAGCCGTCCTTCTACCGCTTTTTATTGGAGATTGGGCGTTTTAACAAAGTCGCGAAGGCACGTTTGAATACCGGGACACCAATCGATCTGAGCGTGACTATCGGTGATTTCCTGCGTGAAGAAGGTTTCAGTGACAAGGTTGCGCGCAAATACTTGTTGCCAATGGGGGCCGCAATCTGGTCGTCCTCTGTTGCCGATGTACGGGACTACCCGCTGGCTTTTTTTCTGCAATTTTTCGAAAACCACGGCCTGCTGGATTTGCGTGATCGGCCGCAGTGGTACACCTTGATCGGCGGTTCATCGACTTATATCCCGCACTTGCAATCCAAGGTGTCTGGGCAGGTTCGAGTCTCGCAGGCAGTGACCCGTGTCGCGCGCGTTCCCGACGGCGTGCGCGTAGACACGGTTGCGGGCGAGGGAGAGCTGTACGATGACGTGATACTGGCTTGTCACAGTGACCAAGCTCTCGCGTTATTGGACGCACCGAGTGACGCGGAGAGCCGCATACTGAACGCCATCCCGTATAGCGAAAACCAAGTGATTTTGCACCGCGATGAAAGTGCGTTGCCTGGTAGACGTCTAGCGCGAGCAAGTTGGAACTACCGATTGGGGGCCGATGAGCACACGGCGCCGTCGGTGACTTACAGCATGAACATTCTTCAACGCTTGCCAGAGTCCGCGCCTGAGTTCTGTGTCACGCTCAACCCCAATCACCCGATAGATGAGTCGAAGGTTTTGGGCGAGTACCGCTATTCGCACCCGCAGTTTGGTGTCGGTATGGTCGATGCGCAGTCCAAACGCGCGGAAATATGCGGCGTGGACCGTGTGCATTTCTGCGGTGCTTACTGGTACAACGGTTTCCATGAAGACGGTGTGCGCAGTGCAGTTGATGTGTGTGCTCGCCTTGGGTGTGGTGAGTGAGAAGCGCGCTCTACACCGGCTGGGTGCGCCACCGGCGGCTCTCACCGGTGGACCACCGTTTTCGCTACCGCGCGCTCGCGTTGGCCATTGATCTCGATGAGTTGCCAGAGCTGTCTTTATGGCCGTTGTTGTCAGTGGACCGTTTTGGTCTGATGTCAGTGCGCCAGCGTGATTACCTCGATGGTGACCTCTCACGCGATGGTGTCTGGCGCATTGTCGAATCGCTCGGCGGTCAAAACAGCGCGGGGCGCGTGGTGTTCCTCGGCTTGCCGCGTAGCCTCGGTCATTATTTCAGTCCGGTGAATTTTTACTATTGCCACGATCAGTCTGATGAGCTCGCGTGTATTTTGGTTGAAGTGAGCAACACCCCGTGGGGCGAGACGCACCGCTATCTGGTCGATTACCGCGCGCTTGATCCCACGCCAAAAGCGTTTCATGTGTCACCGTTTATGGGCATGGATCAGCTCTACCGCTGGCGGTTCACTGAGCTTCGCCAACGTCTGTGTGTTCACATTGAGAATCACGCAGATGAAAAAGTCTTTGACGCAACCCTGGTCCTCAACCGAAATCCTCTAAAGGGATGGGACTGCGCGAAAGCGTGGCTGCGTTCCCCAATGGTCAGCCTACAAGTGCTCGTGGCCATTTACTGGCAGGCCCTTAAGTTGTACCGCAAGGGCGTTCAATACATCCCGCATCCGAGATAGA
The DNA here is from genome assembly GCA_937925815.1 of uncultured Granulosicoccaceae bacterium. Lineage (GTDB taxonomy): Bacteria > Pseudomonadota > Gammaproteobacteria > CALCKW01 > CALCKW01 > CALCKW01. The sequence goes on from CALAMQ010000171.1 coordinate 27,013, forward strand.
CAGGGAGAAGGTGCACATGACTGAAATGAGAGTGACTGCTGATATGGATGTTCGTCCCCGCTTGCAACTGGCCCGCCGTGTTGTGCTCAAGTTGCTCAGTGGCATCAAGCGCGGCTGTCTGACGCTGGTTGACGGTGATCAGACGCTCGTCTTTGGCGATCCCTCGCACAGCCTGCACGCGACCATCGCGCTCAATCGCGACATGGCGTTCACGCGTGTGTTTCGGTCTGGCGTGAACGGGGCGGGAGAGGCTTTTTTTGAAGGCGACTGGGACACGCCGGACTTGACCAATGTGGTGCGGCTGTTTGTCATAAACCGCGACACTATGAATTCAATGGACGGTGGCCTCGCTCGCGCTGGGCGTTTGGTGCACCGGCTCTGGCATTGGGCGCGCCGGAACACACTGGAGGGCTCGAGGCGCAATATCAGTGCGCACTACGATCTCAGTAACGAATTTTTCGAAACGATTCTCGATGAATCGATGATGTATTCCAGCGCGTTGTTTCTCCATCCCGAGGAATCGCTCGCCACCGCGCAGCAGAATAAGCTCGCACGATTGTGCGAGCTGCTCGACCTCAAACCCGGTGAGCGCGTGCTTGAAATCGGTACGGGGTGGGGCGGTCTCGCTGAGTACGCCGCAGTTCATCACGACGTGCACGTCACCACGACAACAATTTCAGCAGAACAGCACCGCTACGCCAAAAAGCGATTTGAGCGCGCTGAACTAGGCGACAGAGTCGACTTGCTCGATCAGGACTACCGCAGCTTAACCGGTCAGTTCGATAAGATTGTGTCAGTTGAGATGATCGAAGCGGTCGGCGAAGAGAACCTGCCGACATTTTTCGAGACCTGCAATGACCGCCTAAAGCCTGGAGGTAAATTGGTTTTGCAGGCGATCACAATGCCTGACCAATATTACGATGAGTACCGCCGCAGCACGGATTTTATCCAGCGTTACGTCTTCCCCGGTGGATTTCTGCCGTCGCTGGGTGCGATGAAATCCATCATGTCGTCGTCAACTGAACTCTCGGTATCGCGTGTTGACGATATTGGTTTGCACTATGCGCGCACACTGCGTATCTGGCACGACACGCTGATTGCGGCGCGCGGACAGATTGCAAACTTTGGCTTTGATGAGCGTCTCTACAGACTGTGGCGCTACTACTTCAGCTATTGCGAAGGTGGTTTTGCGGAGCAGGCAATTTCGACCGTTCACCTAGTGGCGGACAAATCGACAACAAATCAGGCGCACCATGGCGCGACGTGATTGGTTGCATTTGTTGATCTTCAAGCTGGGTTGGTTTGTCGCCGTTGTCGGCGGTGCCAATTGGGTTGTGTGGCAGGTGTTGCTCGTGGCAGCTGCCGTTGTGGTGGTTCGTCCTTCGGTGTCAGTTGCGGGTCTGGTGTTAGCTGCGGCGGCAATGGGTGTGCTGCGTGACGCCGGGCTTGCGATAGGCGGCGTGCTGGAGCTTCGTGGTGGCGCAATGCCGGTTTGGCTTGTGCTCCTGTGGGTTCAGTTTGCATTGGTGCTCCACCGGGGCATGCATTGGCTCGCGAAGCTCTCGCAACCCGTGCAAGTTATGGTGGGCGTGGTCACCGGTACGCTCGCCTATTTTGCAGCGGTCTCCCTTGGGGCGGGGTCGCTCGGCGGTGACTTGCCCGTTGCCGCTGCTTGGGCAGTTATTGCTGTGACTTGGGGTGCATTGCTGTGTTTGCAGATTAGGTTGGTGAATTTTTCAACGTATTCAGGAGAAGGCGCATGATGGAGCGGGTGCGGGCGGTTGCCACACGCGTGGCCAAGACCTTGGTCTTAATTGTTGGGGTCAGTGTCACGCAGGGAGCGTTGGCGGCGCACTCGAACGAGCCTGTGGTCGAGGCTTTCGCGTTTGAGCATTATTTTCAGGGGCCAGTTCACGCTCGGGGCTTTGTGAAGAACCGAAGCGGAGCAATTATCCGGCGGTTTTGGGCTGAAATCGAGGGCACGTGGGACGAGTCGACTCAGACTTTGACGCTCGACGAAATTCTGCACTTCGACGACGGAGAAAATCTCAGCCGGGTCTGGCAAATTGAACGCACAGGTGACAACCGATACGTGGGCCGGGCGAATGACGTCGACGGCGAGGCGATGGGAGAGACCAGCGGATTTGACGGCCTTTTACGCTACGCTCTTGAAGTCAATTACCGCGGCATGGACATTGTGTTGTCAGTCGATGACCATTTCCACGTTGTCTCTGAAGACGTCTTGTTCAACCGCACACAGTTGTCAAAATTTGGCTTCAACGTGGGGATGGTTTCAACCGTTTTTTACAAAGGTGACACCATTGCGAATCAGCTCAGTCTGCGGTAGCTGGTGGGGCAATGGCCGCGTTTGTTCTGGATTGCACTCTCACGAGCCACTGCCCACTTGAGCTTGCTTCAATGCCTCAGCCATGGCGGCAACGCTACGACTGACATCGTGTGAGGTGGTGCACCAGTTGCACACACTGATGCGCATCACACGCTGATCAAACCAGCTTGAACCGCCGACCCAGCACACGCCGCTCCGTTGCACGCGGTCGATAACACTGTCGATGGTCTGATCATCTACGGCACGGACAAGAACCTGGTTGTAGACAACGTCGTTCAACACCTCGAATCCCGCTGTGGGCAACTCGGCTGCGAATTGTTTGGCGCGTGTGTGCAGTGTCTGTACGAGTTCGTCAACCCCGTCTCGGCCGAGTGACTTGAGAGCCGCCCACAGTTCAATTGCGCGCGCACGACGTGACATATCTGGCGTGTAGAGCATGTTGTCCCGTGCCTCCCCCCACATCACATAATCACCGGAGAGTTGCAGTGCATTGACCAGTGCTTCGCGGTCTCGCGTAAGCACCATGCCGCTGTCGTAGGGCGTGTTCAAAGTCTTGTGGCTGTCCGCCGACCAGCTGTTTGCCTTGTTCAGGCCCACGGTGAGCTCCCGCATGTCCTCGCAGGCGGCAGCCCACAGACCAAAGGCACCGTCAACGTGTACCCAAGCGCCAGCTTCACGCGCCAGGCTGCACACCCGTTCAAAAGGGTCGAAAGCGCCAGAGTTGACATTCCCGGCTTGCAAAATTATCAGGCAATGGTTATCGAGCTTTGGCAAGGTGTCGGCGTTGAGCCGGCCTTGAGCGTCTACGTCAACCCATTCAATGCTGTCCAGACCGAATCCGAGCATGGCGACTGCCTTCTTGACTGTGCCGTGGGTGTGGGTGCTGGTGATAACCCGCAGCGCAGGTGCGCCGTTCAGGCCGCGGGCGTTGATATCCCACCCAAGTTCGCTGAGCAAACGCCACCGCGCCGCGGCGAGCGCGCTGACAATGGCAAGTGAACTGCCGCTGACCAAACCCATCGCGGTGCCGTCTGGGAGGTCCAGCAGCTCACCAAGCCATTGCTCGCAAATATCTTCAAGTGTGGCAACTGTCGGTGACAGCGCGTAGAGCGCCGGGTTCTGATCCCAATGATCTCCGAGCAGTCGAGCTGCGAGCGCGGCTGGCAAGACACCGCCGTTGACCATGCCGAAGTAGCGCCCGCCCATTTGCGCAACGGTTCCAGGCGAGCCCACGCTGTGCAGGGTGTCGAGTAAGTCGTGAGCGTCCGTGCCACCTTGAGGGAGAGGCTCATGGAAAGTCGCCAGTTGCGCGATCGCGCCGGGCGAGGGGTAGACCGTGCGGCTGTCTACCGTGCTGAGATAGGCGGCGCCGTGGTCAGCGGCGCGTGTTGTCAGACTGCTGTCCTCGCGCTCCTTGCGCAGCCGGTTTAGAAGTGTGCTCATGCGTAGACGTCTCGGCGGAAGAGTGGGCGCGCAGCGAGCAGCCGTTGCTGCCGGTACTGCTATCTGTCACGGCCAACGGACCCTTGATGTGCTCGGCGGGATGGTTCGAGCCTAAGCCCACCGCGCGCTTGAATCAACTGAAGACAAGGTGATACCAAGTGCAGGGTGTGTCGGCGTCGCTGGAGGGAATGGGCCTGGTAGTTAACCGCGCCATTAATGGGTGCGTGTGTGACGGATTTTCAACTGCAGAAATGCAAGCAAGGCGCAGCCAGTGTCTCGATTGGTGTCAAGGTGACATCTCTTTGGGATTATCCCGAAAGATGCGCCGCGTCGGCAGAGGGTGCGCCTATGCTCTGTATCATCGGCGCACCTGACCGGTCCTGAGCGGCAAGCCACGCTACTATTCTATCCGCATTGGAACCACCTTCGCTGGGACACGCTATGCCACGTTTGAAAGACAGTATCGCCGCACTGCGCGATGCACCAGACGCCGCCCGTGTGCTCGGGCTCGCAGGACTGATTCCTTTCTTGGCGCCCGCGTTCACTCTGTGGGTGGTAGACGGTCCGTTCGGTGAATCATTGGCACAGGCACTTTGCCTCTATGGCGCTGTGATATTGAGTTTTCTCGGTGGCGTGCGTTGGGGGGCATTGCTCAGAGCAGCGCCAACGGGCTGGTGGCCTTGGATTGCGAGCATCGCGCCGAGCCTCGTGGGTTGGGCGGCTGTGCTCGTGGGCGGCGCTGTTGGGTTGATCGCTCTGGCTGTGGGCTTCGCTGTGCAATGGCGGTATGACCTGAATGCTGTGCGCTCCGGTGAGCTGCCGGCGTGGTTTGGCGGCTTGCGCACTGTGTTGACTGCGGGTGCGGTCGCGAGTGTCCTGCTCGGTGCGCTTGCAATTGTCTGACTGTCAGAGCATCCGCTTTAGATTGCGGAGGCAGTGCGCGCCTAGAGGGTTCTGGTCATAAACGTGCTGTGCGGGTCCACGTTGTAACCAGCGAAGGGTCCGCATTCGGTGAAGCCGTGGGCCGTGTAGAGCGCGCGCGCGGCCGCGAAATGCGTGGTTGATCCGGTCTCCAAACTCAGCCGCGTCAAACCCTCAGCCCTCGCATCCTCCAACAGATGGCGCAGCAATGCGGTTGCGACGCCTTGGCGCTCGTGGCCACTGGCGGTGCGCATGGATTTGATCTCACCGTGGTGTGCGTCGATTCGCTGCAACGCGCCGCAACCAGCCAGTGTGCTGTCCGAGACCCCTGCTTTGTTGCGCCACAGTGTCCAGAACCGCACGTTCGGGTGGCGCAGGGCGTCCAGATCGAGCGCGTGCACGCTCTCAGGCGGCGAGATAGCGCGCATGTGCGCCAGATGCGATTCGAGCAGCGCAATAACGCTGGGGTCTGTGAGACTGGTATCCAATTGTATGTTCACAGCGATGAGGCCCGGCGCGTTGAGGGTGCGTTTTGCTATCATGGCAGGTTTAGCTGTTAATCGAGCGATCTCAACCCATGAACCGATCCATTTTACTCGCTGTCGCCGCCATGGCTTTTGTGGTGGTGCTGTCCAATATTCTCGTTCAGCACCTCTTTGGAGATTGGCTTACGTGGGGCGCGTTCACCTATCCCTTCGCCTTTTTGGTGACTGACCTCGCCAACCGCCGCTTTGGTGCGGCCACCGCACGGCGCGTGGTGTTTGCAGGTTTTGTGGTCGGTGTGGCGTGCTCACTGGTTGGCAGCCAGATACACGGTGAATTTGGCCCCTTGGTGACGCTGCGCATCGCGCTCGCATCTGGCCTTGCCTTTTTGACTGCGCAGTTGGTGGATGTTGGTTTGTTTGATCGCCTTCGCGCGGGCAAGTGGTGGCGCGCGCCGCTCGCGTCAACGTTGGTCGGCTCGTCGCTCGACACCGCTATCTTCTTCAGTCTCGCGTTCGCCTCGGCGTTCACTTTTATCGAGCCCGGTAATGATGTGTCGTGGGCCAATGACATGCTGCCACTGCTCGGCGTCGGGCCTGTGGCGCCGCTCTGGGTCAGCCTCGCGGTCGCGGATTTTGGCGTTAAGCTCGCGTTGTCTCTGATCGCACTCGGCCCTTACCGTGTGGTGAGTGCGCGCTGGATCGCGCGCACGGCTTGAGAAAGTAGGCTAAAGCGCAAGGCATTGAACTTGGTTGTACAGTGCCTCGGCGATGTTGGGAAACGGTACCGGTTCGAATGAATCACTGAGGATGGGATCGACCATGAATCAAAAAATAAAATGGGTGGCAGCTGCGGTCGTTGTTGTGGCTGCTGGCGTTTTCGGCTTTAGGCAATTTATGGGCGGACCGCCCGTGGATGAGCGCTTGGGTAACACCAGCATCCTGATGGGATCTGTTGTGATTCCCGAATCGGCTGCCAGCTGCGACCCGCAAAGCGGTTACGCGCGCATGCTGTGCCTGATTGAGTTGTTGAAATCCGGTGCATCCGAAGAACTGCTCGCGGTGATGCAGCTTCCGTATTCCGTGGCCGAAGGGCAAAACTGGAGCAATCTGCCAGCCGGTGCTTTCCCCAAGCGGCCCGGTGCTTACCTCGGCGAGTTCAGCGCTGAACAACTTGGGTTGGTTAAAGCCATTCTCAGTGAGGCCACAGGTGTGGCCGAGAACGAAGGCTTTGATGAGATGGTTCAAACGCTGAACGCGGACGATTACATCGGCACTGTCAGCACCGACTACAAAGCCGGTTACTCATCCTACAACTCAAAATTTGCCTTCCTAGGCACCCCCGGTGAGAGCGGGACCTGGCAGTTGTATTACGGAGGCCATCACTTTGCTTTCGCCAACACCTACAGCGATGGCGTGATGAGCGGTGCGACACCGTCGTTTCGGGGAATTGAGCCCTTCCCAAGCTTCGACATGAACGGCCGTGAGAGTGTGCCGTTGTTGCAAGAGCGCGATGCTTTTGCCGCATTGTTGGGTTCGCTGAACGCTGACCAAGCTGCTGCAGCGATGCTCGACGGCACTTACCGCGATATCCTCGCCGGTCCGCAAAGTGACGACGCCATTCCAGCCGAGCAAGAAGGGCTGGCAGTCTCGGAACTCAATGAAGCGCAAGTCGCGTTGTTGTTGGCAGCCATTGAGACTTACGTTGGCGACATCAACGCCGCAGACGCCGCCGTCTACATGGCGAAGTACACTGGCGAACTGCCCGACACCGTGCTCGGTTTCTCTGGCACCACGGACATCAACAGTGAAGACGACTACGTCCGCGTACACGGCCCATCGCTGTGGCTTGAGTTCTCTTTGCAGTCGAATAAGTCGACGGGCGAAGAGGGCAATCACCCGCACTCTGTGTGGCGGGATCAGGACGGTGACTACGGTGGCAACTTGAAGTGAGTTGTCTGCGTGCAGGGCGGATCATTGGGGTCGCCCTGTCGCTTGCACTGTCGTGGTCAGCAACCGCGCTGGCTCACACGTTGCCTGGCAGCACACTGGTGTTCTCCCGCGACAGCACGGTTCTCAAACTTGAGCTCAGCTTGCCAGTAGAAGACCTGTTGATAGCAGAGCCACTGTTGGCCCCGCTCGGTGAACTCGAGCCAAGTGCGGCTATCTCAGCGTCAATCAGTGGTCAGGTCGCAAACTACTTTAGCGAATATCTCAGGGTGTCTGGAGTTGAGTCGGGCGCGTTGCAACTCCACTCCGTGACACTCAGCCGAGCTGAGAATGAGCACGTCGGTGTGTACACCGTCCTAGAGGCCGATTTTGCAAGTCCGATCAGAGAAGACGCGGGGGTGGACTTGCGTGTGCAGTACACCGCTGTCATGCACGAGGTGCGCAATCACCGCGCCGCCGTCTACTGGAGAGAGGCAGGCGCGGCGCCGCTGCATGTTGCCACCATCGGCTACTCAAACACAGACGGTGTTTTGATCCCTGCAGGCGGTGGCCGTTAGCCGCGTATGCGTTCGTTGCGTGGATCGTACAGCGGTTTGAGCGATGCTGTCGCCGGAACATCCACACCGGCCACGCGGATTGACCAGTCGCCGGTGTTGACCGTCTCAGCGGTGATCGCGGAGTCAAGCTTGACATATCCCATGCCAATGGCCGCGCCGAGGTGATGCCCAAAATTGCCCGACGTGGTGTAGCCGACAGTCTTGCCGTCGAGCAAAATGGGTTCGCCGTGGTAGAGCAAATGCGCGTCTGATTGCAGTTGAAATTGCAGCAGCCGTTTTTTGAGTGGCCTTGTCTCACGTTGCGCAAGCAATACCTCGCGGCCGATGAAATCCGCCTTGTCGAAATTGACAGCGAAGCCGAGGCCAGCCTCGAGCGGGGTGTCAACTTCCCCAATGTCGTGACCGAAGTGGCGATAGCCTTTTTCGATACGCAGTGAGTCCATGGCATGCATGCCGACCAAGGTCGGGGCGTTTTCAGCGGCCATCAGCGTGTCAAACACGTGGCCTGCGACGTCCGCTGGCATGTGCAACTCCCAGCCGAGCTCGCCGACGTAAGTCAGGCGCGCGGCGCGAACTTGCGCAAAGCCAATGTCGATGCTTTGCACCGTGCCGAATGGGAGGCTCTCGTTGTCCAACGGTGTCTTTGTCAGGGCGCACAGCAGCGTGCGACTCAGCGGCCCCATGACCGCAAACACAGCTTCGCTGCTTGTCACGTCAGTGATCGTGCAGTGGCTGGCGGGGTCGATGTTGAGTTGCAGCCAACGCATTTCGCGGTTAGTGGTGGCCGCCGGGCACACAACGTGAAAACAGGACTCGCCAAGGCGTTGAACGGTGACGTCCGCCTCGATGCCCCCATGCGTGTTGCACCATTGGGTGTAGACAATGCGGCCGACAGGCACGTCGACCTCGTTGGCGCAGATGCGGTTGAGCTGGGCGCAAGCGTCGGCGCCTTGTACGCGAATCTTGCCGAACGATGAAATGTCGATCAGGCCGACACGTTCGCGCACGGCGCGGTGCTCAGCGGCGCTGTGGTCAAACCAATTCTGGCGACCAAAGCTGTATTCATAAGCCGGTGTAACGCCCTCGGGCGCAAACCAATTTGGCCGTTCAAATCCTGCGATTGAACCAAAACAGGCATTTGCCGCTTTGAGTTCTGCGTGAATTGGCGAGCGCCGCACGCCACGCGCCGAGGCGAATTGGCGGTAGGGGAAGTGGTGGTCGTAGAGCAGTCCCAGGGTCTCTGACGCGCGTTCGCCGAGGTAGACCTTGTTGTTGCTGAATGTCGGGTTGCGCGCCGGGTCGTTGGCGAGGATTTCAAACGCGGGCTTGCCGTTGATGATCCAGTCGGCGAGCACTTTGGCAGCTCCCGGCGCGGTCTGAATGCCAACGGAGTTGAAGCCTGCCAGCATGAAATACCCAGCCAGTTCAGGTGCTTCGCCCATGTGAAATTGATCGTCAGGTGTGAAGCTCTCGGGGCCGTTAAAGAATTTTCGAATGCCGAGCTCTTCCAGCAGCGGCACGCGGTGCATAGCGGCCTCGAGCACGGGCATGAAGTGGTCCCAGTCTTCTGGCAATTCGGTGAAACAGAAATCATCTGGGACACCGTCCATCCCGTAGGGCTTGGCTTTCTTCTCAAATGCACCGATCAACAAGCTGCCAGCGTCTTCCTTAAAATACGCTTCGGCAGAGTGCTCGCGCATGACTGGCAGGTTGTTCGGAATGTCTGGGTGTTTGTCGGTGACGACATAGAAGTGCTCGCAAGCGTGCAGTGGCACGTTCACACCCGAGAGTTTGCCCAGCTCGTGCGCCCAGAGTCCGGCGGCATTGACCACGACCTCGCAACGGATGTTGCCCTGGTCGGTCTCGACGCCCGTGACCCGCCCATTGGCGGTGGTCACGCCTGTCACTGTCACACCTTCAAAGAGGGTGGCGCCACGGCTGCGTGCAGCTTTGACGAGGGTTGTGGTGGCGTCGACGGGATTGACCTGACCGTCGAGTGGCAGGTGCATTGCGCCGATTACGTCGTCGGTGTTGATCAGCGGATAGAGGTTTTTCAGTTCACTTGGGGAGATCAGGTGCGCTTCGACACCGAAGGCGTTGGCGGTATCGACACCGCGTTTGTATTCTTCGAATCGCTCGGCATCGGCGGCGACACTGAGCGAACCGACCTGCTTGAATCCGGTTGACTGGCCGGTCTCAATCTCGAGCGATTTGTAGAGCTCGCGGCTGTAGTTGACCATAAACGAGTGCGGCTCGTTGGTTCGCACGGACCCCATCAATCCGGCGGCGTGCCAAGTGGTGCCGCAGGTCAGTTGGCGGCGCTCGAGCAGTACCACGTCGGTCCAGCCCATCTCGGCCAAGTGATACAAAACGCTGGCACCAGCAACGCCGCCACCGATAACTACGGCTCGAGCTTGAGTGGGTAGGGTCGCTGGCATGACTGCAATTCCTCGTCAGGTGTTTCTGGCTGACAGAGTAGCGTTCCACTGCACCTCAGGCGGCGGGGACAACGACGATCAGTTGCGGATTGTCGACAGGATCGGGGGGGTAGAGTGCTTGTGGCGGGTCGCCGAAGCCGTTGCGAAGGGAGAGCGTCCGTGCTCGACCTCGGTAACGCAACGTTACTGAGTCCAGACAGCCTGGTGGCTTATGACTCACAATAGTCTGTGCAGCGGGCTTTGCGAGCACGTGCGGCGACTGATCTGAATTGGCCTGCGCGGCCGGGTCAACGCCTTCGCGCTGACAGGTGAGTTTTAGCACATGCAGTTCCAGTTGCAGGGCTGGAGCGAAATTAAATGTTACAGAATTGATACATATTCTGTAAAAAAACACTTTTGGTCAAAAATCATGGACTTACCATTCATTCGGGTTTCTAGTATCCCGGTTTCAGAGGCTGATCTCGCGCTGTTTGCATACCATGCTATTGCAGCCGTACGCGGCAGCCGGGCGGTCACTTTGGGACATTTCCGACGCAATCTTGCCGTCGATAACAAAGCGCATTCGGGCTTTGACCCGGTCACGGAAGCGGACCGTGCCTGTGAAGCACTCATTCGTGAGCAACTGATTTCAAGCCTGCCCGGTCACGGAGTGTTTGGCGAGGAGGCGGGGTACACGCCCGGTGAGTCAGGATTGACCTGGGTTGTTGACCCGATAGACGGTACCCGCAGTTTTGTTTGTGGCGTGCCGTTGTGGGGTACCTTGGTTGGCTTGAGCGATGGACAATTGCCAGTTTTGGGTGTGTTGTATCAGCCGTTCAGTGACGAGCTTTTTGTCGGCAGCCGTCTCGGCGGGCAGGTGGAGCGCGGTGGGGTTGTCGAGCCACTTCGGGTGTCCGCGGTGACAAAAGTGAGTGACGCGCGGCTGTTTTGCACCAGTTATGACATTTTCAGCGCGGCAGAGCGTGCGCAATTTGATGCGGTCTCCGAGCGTGCGCGACTCATGCGCATGGGCGCTGATTGTTATGCCTACGGTCTGCTCGCAGCTGGGCACGTTGATTTGATTGTTGAAGCTGGCCTGCAATGCTATGACGTCTACGCCTTGATACCGATTGTTGAATCGGCCGGAGGTGTGATCACGAATTGGTCCGGCGAGGACCCATCGCGAGGCGGTACAATCGTGGCGGCATCAACCCCTGAATTGCACGCGCAGGCGCTGGACTTACTGCAACGCGCGGCGTCTTGACCTGACTTTGATGAGCGTTTGAAGACTATGGATAACGAAGCTGTGATGTGGCGACAGCTGTTTGAGCTCGATGCTTCGCGCGAACTCAGTTTGCAGCGGCAGCTTCGTGAACAGTTGGTTTCCGCCATCTTGGAAGGTCGGCTGTCGGACGAAAAACCGCTCCCAAGTTCACGTGTTTTGGCGCGTCATCTCGATGTATCACGCAACACTGTCGTGATCGCCTACCAGCAATTGATCGACGAGAATTTCTTGATTGCGCGCCAGCGGCAAGGGTATTTCGTCAATCGAGATATCCTCGCTGGTCGAGCGCAGGTGGCGCCATCGCCAGCGGCTGATGCAAATTGCCAAAAAGTGGACTGGGCTGGTCGTGCTGCAATTCAGCCAGCTGGGCTGCGAAATATTGTCAAGCCGGAAAATTGGCGAGCCTTCGAATTTCCTTTTGTCTACGGGCAGCCCGACCCGAGCTTGATTCCAGTGAACGACTGGCGAGAGTGTTCGCGTCAGGCGAGTTCAGTGGCGTCAATCCACAACTGGGCACGCGACCACGTCGACCACGACCACCCGGCGTTGATCGAGCAATTGCGGTTGCGGGTGTTGCCGCGACGCGGCGTGTTTGCCAATGAAGACGAAGTTTTGATCACGTTGGGTGCGCAAAACGCGTTGATGTTGATCAGTTCGCTGTTGCACAACTCACGGTCTGTGGTCGCAATGGAGAACCCCGGCTACACCGACGTGCGCAACATGTTCCACCTGACCGCAGGGGAAGTTCGCCCAATTGATGTCGATGCCTCTGGCCTTGTTGTCGACCAGCGTCTCGACGGCTGCGATAGCATCTACGTCACCCCGAGCCACCAATCTCCGACCACCGCGACACTGCCCATCGAGCGTCGGCATGCGTTGTTGCAAAAAGCGCGTGAAATTAATGCGGTGGTGATCGAGGACGACTACGAGAGCGAAACCAATTACCTCAGTGACCCAATGCCGGCACTCAAGAGTCTCGATCAAGACGGTCGCGTAATTTACGTTGGCAGTTTGTCCAAAGTGGTGGCGCCCGGCCTGCGCGTTGGCTATCTCGTCGGACCGGCTGAACTGATCCGCGAGTTGCGCGCGCTGCGGCGCTTTGTCTACCGCCATCCGCCGACCAACAATCAGCAAAAGCTCTCGCACTTTCTGGCGCTTGGTCACTACGACGCGCTGGTCACGCGGCTCCACAAAGTCTATCGAGAGCGCTGGTCTGTACTCGGCGACGCGCTAAACGCCCATCTGCCCGAAGCGGCCAGGGCGCCGAGTTTTGGTGGCACAGCCTACTGGGTCAGTGGGCCTGCCAACCTCGATGCTCGCGCGTTGCATCAAGAGGCGATGAAAGTCGGTGTGTTGATTGAACCCGGTGACGCTCATTACCACGATCCAGAAGGCGCGCCGCGCAACACCTTCAGGCTTGGCTTTTCATCCATTGATGCGGGCAAAATTGCCGAGGGTGTCTCCCGCGTTGCCAAGTTGGTGCGGCAACTGAGCTGAGCATGCACGGTGTGTTCAGCTCAGTTGCCGCAATTAAAGCGAGCTAGATCCGCATACCGCCGTCGAATTCGAGCACACGGCCGTTGTTGAAGCTGTTCTCAATCAGGAAGCGCACGGCGTCAGCGAGCTCCTCTGGGGTGCCGAGACGGCCTACCCGGGTGGCGTCGATCATGCGCTGTCGGGCCTCGGGTTTCATCGAGGCGACCATGTCAGTGTCGATGACACCGGGTGCAATGGCGTTGCAGCGGATGCCGTAACGCGCGAGCTCGGCAGCCCAGGTAGTGGTCAGTGCCACCACGCCGGCCTTGGCGGCAGCGTAGTTACTTTGGCCCATGTTGCCAGCGCGGCTGATGCTCGAGACGTTGACGATCACGCCGCCTTCACCGTGTTGCACCATGCGGGTTGCCGCTTCGCGACCGGTCAAAAAGACACCGGTTAGGTTGACATCAATAACGCTCTGCCAAGTTTGCAGTGACATGCGTTTACTGACCGTGTTGCCGTCGGCTTTGAGCAGCAGGGCGTCGCGCAAAATGCCGGCGTTGCAGACCACGCCGTGCACCGCGCCGAAGGTGGATTCTGCGGCGTCGAAAAGGGCTTCGACGTCCGACTCAATGGCGACGTTGCAGCAGGTGCTCGCGACGCGGTCTCCGACATCGCCACACGCGGACACAGCGTCTTCGAGGTTGTCTGCGTCAAGGTCAGCCAGCATCACGCGCGCACCACCGGCAAGTAGCATTTGGGAAATTGCCAAGCCAAGCCCGCGTGCGGCCCCGGTGACGATAAAATTGTGGTCTTGTAGCTTCATTTCTAAATCTCAGAATCGCGTGGCAATAACATTGGGAACCAGTCTTCACGCAAGCGTTGCCCGGCTTGCATATTGTGTCCTGGGAATGGAGGAGAAGTTGGGCCTGGGCGCTCGGTGTAGCGCGCGTCATCGCCGAGTAACCGTAGCGAGAACGCGCGGCGACGGTGTGTGCTGGTGTTGCCGCGCGCGCCGTGTAGGGTCTTGTAATGAAACGCGACCGCGTCACCGGGCTGCAGTGCCCACTCGAGCACAGTCATGCCCTCGGCGTCCGGATCGGGCACTGGCATGAAAGCGTCTGGGTCTGGGTAAAAATTGTCTTCAGCCAACCACTTAACCGGCAACACGGGTTTGCTCCAGCGGTGAGAACCCGCGACGCATCGCAGTGTCGCGCCGGTCACCGCTTCCACCGGCGACCAAAAGCTCACCGTTTGCTCGCCCTCGACAAAGTAGTAAGGCGAGTCTTGGTGCCAAGGGGTGGCCTTGGCGGTGCCGGGTTCTTTGACCAATACGTGGTCGTGGAACATCTGCACTGATGTTGACCGCATCAATCTTGCAGCCGCGGTGGCAGCCTCTGACCGGGTCACCAGGTCGCGGAATTCGGGTATGCGATCCCAGTTGCAGTAGTCGTCGAAAAACCGGCCGCCCTCGCCGGGCTTGAGGTTTTCGGCAGCATAGGGACCGGGTTCTGCCATGTTGCGTTCGATGCCAGCAGCAATGGTATCGACAAAGTCGCGAAACAAGCCCGGCACCAGCACAGCGCCATCGCGTTGAAAGGCACGAACCATATCGTCTGTGACTAAATTCATAATGGCGCTCGCTCAGTCGCGGTCTCGTTCTGAATCCACGCTCGCCATCAAGGCGTCGGTATAGCGTGTGCCCTTGACGGTGGACTCGTTGATCAGGGTGTCGAGCTCATTGCAGGTGGCGTCATCCAAACGGATGTCAGCCGCGTCACCGTTCTCGCGCATCCATTCCAGGTGTTTTGTGCCTGGGATCGGCACGTAGCGCAGCTCACCTCGGCTGTCGGCTCGAGCGAGCAACCAAGCGAGAGCGAGTTGCGCTGGGGTACAGCCAACACCAGTGGCAATGTCGTTAAACGGTGTCAGCAGGGACACGTTGTGTGCAAAGTTATCGGGCTCAAAACGCGGCCGTGCAATGGTTGCACGCAAGTCGGTTGCCTCGAGTGTGCTCACGTCTTGCGACGACCCAGCCAGAAAGCCTCTTGCGAGCGGTGAGAAGGGCACAAACGTAATGCCAAGCTCGGCGCACACATCGAGAACGCCGCTCTCGGGTGTGCGGGACCACAGCGAATACTCGCTTTGCAACGCGTCGATGGGGTGTTCGGTAAATCCGCGGCGTAGTGTTGTTGAGCTGACTTCAGAGAGGCCAATAGCGCGCACCAAGCCCGCTTGCTTGAGATCCGCCATCGCGCCCACGGATTCCTCAATGGGCACACCGGCGTCGAGGCGATGCAGGTAATAGAGGTCAATCACCTCAGTGCCGAGTCGCGCGAGGCTCGCCTCGCAATGGCGTCGCAACGACTCGGGCCGTCCGTCGATGGTGGACTCCCCGTCAGGTGTTCGGGTCAGCCCGCCCTTGCTCGCCAAGGTGAATTCCTGGCGTCTGCCGGCCAGCGCGCGGCCGATCAAGGACTCATTGTGCCCTCCGCCGTAGAGCGCTGCAGTGTCCAAGAAGGTGTAGCCGTGGTCGAGCCCGGCGTTGAGCAGCGTTGTGGACGCGTCATCATCGGCCGGGCCGTAGCCCATTGACATGTTCATGCAGCCAAGGCCGATGGCTGAGACGGTCAAAGGGCCAATTGTGCGTGTGTGCATGGCGGTGTGCAGGCGTCGCGTTCGGGCGCACAGTGTCCCTGTTTCTGTGGGGCCGTTGCAAGGTGACCGCACGCAATGCTGTGCCGGTGCACTGGCCAGCACGTTACTGCTAGGGTTAGCGCTGATGTCCACGGAGTGCGCCGTGTTGTTG
The DNA here is from genome assembly GCA_937925815.1 of uncultured Granulosicoccaceae bacterium. GTDB lineage: Bacteria > Pseudomonadota > Gammaproteobacteria > CALCKW01 > CALCKW01 > CALCKW01. Next base: position 42,700 of record CALAMQ010000171.1, read on the forward strand.
AGTGATGTCGATACCCAGTTTTTGGCCATGGCGTTTGATGAAGCCCAGGCCGGTTTTGACCAAGGCGGTTGCCCGATTGGTTCAGTCCTCGCCGAGGGTGACGTGATCGTTGCGCGCGGTCGCAATCAGCGGGTGCAACGCGGGGATCCGATCGCCCACGGCGAAATGGACTGTCTTCGCAATGCAGGGCGGCAGCCGACCTACCGCAATAAAACGCTCTACACCTCGCTTTCACCGTGCATGATGTGCGCGGGCACGATTGTGCAGTTTGGGATCCCACGCGTGGTGATTGGGGACAACGTCAATTTTGGCGGCAACGAGTCTTTTCTGCGTGAGCGTGGGGTAGAAGTTGTTGTTGCAAATGATCCCAATTGCATCGCACTCATGAAACGTTTCATTGATGAGAACCCCGCTCTGTGGGCCGAAGATATCGCGGACGCCTGACCATGGGCAGTTTGTACACGGTGCCATTTTGATGCGGCATTCGCACAGACGGTTGCCACTGGCAAGGCTGCGCAGCGCTGTCATGTTTGTGATTATTGCTGCGGTGTCGGGGTGCGCGGTCACCGGGCAACACACAGGTTTCCTTCCTGAATCTGTTGGCGCTAACCCGATCAGCCTCAGTTACGACGCCGAGCGCCCACAGATTGACATTGATGATCCTGCACAAGCGACTGTCATAATTTACAGCCACGGCACCACGCGGCCGCAACGTCAAGAGCGTTGTGATCGGTGGTGGAATCGGGTGCCCAGCGCCTTGCTGAATGTGGAGTCCCCGCGCCCGTTTATCTACTACTTATGTTCCACCGCCACAGAGTTAGGGTCCAGAGAGCACGCAGGGCGTTACGTCTTTGCACGGCTCGGTGAAGTCGAGGCCGCACTCGATGAACTGCTTGCCGCAGGCGTCCCAAGCCACCGCATATTTTTGGCGGGCCACTCCGCCGGCGGGTGGGTCTCGCTGATGGCGGCGAGTGCATTTCCGGAGAAATTTAACGCCGCGATTGCGTTTGCGCCGGCGTTTGCAGGACGGCGCTCGGAGACAAGTCGTTTCCCGTGGTGGCGTCAGCGGGCGCGTCCCGCGCAGATTGCGCGCATGGTCAGCGCCGAGACGCTGCCGGCGTTGGTCTTTTCTTACCGTGGTGACCCGTTTAACCGCCCGCAAGACTTAACTTTTTTGACTGAACACTTCCCAGAGTCTGTTGAGCTTGTGGCCTACGGCTGCCCAAATCATTTTAAGCACTTGCTGCACTTATATGATTGCCGCGAAGTGCAAACCACCGACACGCTCTCGCGTTATCTCGCCAAAAGACTGACAAGCCACAAGAATTGAGTGACGGCGCTGCATTGCGTTCACAGGTGGTGCGGCCGGCCGCGGCGTTGGAACCCTAAAACAAATTGGGAGCGGCGTTGATGATCAATTTGCACGAGACCAAAAAGAGGGCGATATGAACCGCCATGAAGAAGGGTTTCTCGGGCAATAAGTGCGTCAGGTATCGGCCGAGCAATGTGCCTGTGACCGCGGCAGGAAGCAGCAGTAACGAGATGCTCAGTGTGTCCTGTGTGAAAGGCTGCAGCGCGCCATAGGGGATCACTTTGGCGAGGTTGATTGCGGCAAAAACGAAGGTGGTTGTACCGGCAAAAACCATCTTGGGCAGTTTCTGTGGCAGCACGTACACCTGAAAAGGCGGCGCACCTGCGTGCGAGACGAAGCTTGTGAACCCGGAGAGCGCACCCCAAAACAGTCCCTTCTTGACGTCAGCGGGCTTTGCGGCCGTGTTGCTCTGGCTTGTCAGCCAGTGGCTGAGCACGAAACTCACCCCCATCAATCCGATCAACAGCGCGACCGCGTCATCTGAGACCAGTGCCGCTGTGGCCCAGCCAACCGCCACGCCGGCGACGCCCGCGGGGATCAAAATGCGAATGTTGCGCGCGCTGTACTCGCGGCGGTACAACCACACACCGACAGCATCCGACATGATGTAAATCGGCAGTAGCAAGAAAGCCGCGATAAAGGGCGGCATGGCCAAAGACAAGATTGGCACGCCAAGCATTGCAATCGCAGGCAAGCCCCCTTTGGACAGACCAACAAAAAGTGCCGCCAGCAGCATCAACGCGAGCAGAGAGGGGCTGGCGAGCAGTTGTTCGAATGTGGGCATCTAAATCACATGATCCCTTGCTTACACGGTATTGCAGGCGTTGCATTGTGTAATCAGATCGGGGCCTTTGGGTGGCAACCGACATTTGATCATTCGGCCGCAGTTGGTGGGCGTTACGTGGTGTTGAACGACGAGTTGTTCTTGCTCTTCAAAGTGGCGTTCGGTCACGGAAATAGATCCGGCGGCATGATCCCCTGGGTGATGGTGTAGAGCAGGGCTGCGACGGTCAGGACAGATGTTGCCGTGGTGACCAGCACGCATGCGGAGGCGCGCTCCACCCAAACGCCGTATTGCTGCGCGATCACAAACACGTTGGTGGCGGTCGGCAGAGACGCGAGCAGCACCGCAACAAAGACCCATTGCGCGTCGAAG
>CALAMQ010000172.1 GCA_937925815.1 uncultured Granulosicoccaceae bacterium
CTCAAAGAGGGCGCTTACGGCTTTTTCACCAAGCCACTGAACACTGCAGACTTTCTACGCGACATCAGCCGCGCGCTGGTGGCCCGTCGCACCGAACTCGAACGCCGCGACCTCGCCAGACAAATTGAAATGCGCGACGACTTATCACACCACGTGATCGGCAACTCGATTGAAATGGTGCGAATTCGCCGCAGTATCTTGACCATCGGTTCCGCTGGCGTTGACGTTTTGATCACCGGCGAGACCGGCACTGGCAAAGAACTGGTGGCCCAGTCGCTCGCGAGGGTGTCCTCGCGCCGAGACGCTCCTTTTGTGGCCGTGAACTGCGGTCTGCTCGATGACAGCAACGGCGTCAGCGCACTTTTTGGCACAGAGACACTGCTCGCCTCCGGTGAAACGGTTGTTCAGCCTGGGCGATTTGAACAAGCCAATGGTGGAACGCTGCTGCTCGATGAAATCGAAAGCCTGCCACTTTCGATGCAGGTCCGGCTTTTGCGGGTTCTGCAAGAGCGAACCCTGGAGCGTGTCAATGGCAACGTCGAGGTCTCACTCGACATCCGGATTCTCGCCACCACGAAAGTGGACTTGGCGAAGCTCGTTGAACAAAGCACGTTCCGCAGCGATCTCTACTACCGGCTCAACGGCGCGGTCATTTCGGTGCCTCCGCTGCGTGAGCGTGCAGCGGACCCGGTGATTCTGTTTGAACACTTTCTCAGGCAGCAATCAAGCGACACCACCGAGGTCTCACCAAGCCTGATGAGCGACTTGCTGAGTCACGACTGGCCCGGAAACGTGCGAGAACTGCAAAGCGCGGCCAACCGCCTAGCCGCAGGCCTTGCTGTGTTCAATGACCAGCCACAGGGCCACGCCCGCAAAAATAGCCTCTCTGCGCAAGTCGCCGACTTTGAGAAAGACTTGATCGAAGCCTCGCTGTCGCACAACAAGGGCTCTATCAAGCGCACGATGCTGGATCTCGATGTGCCGCGCAAAACCTTGTACGACAAAATGACCCGACACAATTTGCGCCGAGAGCCGTTTCAAACCTAAGACAGTTTTATTTGTGTGCCTATGGGCGATGCATGACCCAATTCGCGATGCCCGTTGCGAAAAAGGGGTCAATATCCACCCATGAATCTGCTGGACGCGGGTGCAAGGCCTGCACAACAATTCATGCTCCTGCCGGCAACGAGATAACCTGAGTTTCTGCGCTGCGCACTCAGAGCCTGAACATGTTCAAACGCGCCCTATTCTTTGCAGCCGTGATCAGCGTGAGCCAACCTGGGCTCGCCGAATCTGTGGATTGCCAAGACGGGGAAATTCAGATTCGATTCAGCCACGTCACAAATGCCGAGAAAAACCCCAAAGGCATCGCGGCCGAGCTGTTGAGAAAACGCGTCAATCTTGAGATGGACGGCAAGGCATGCATGCAGGTCTACCCAGACTCAGCGCTCTACGACGACAACGACGTGCTCGAGGCTTTGCTGCAAGGCGATGTCCAATTGGCGGCGCCCTCGCTGTCAAAGTTTGAGACCTTCACCAAAGCGTTTCGGTTGTTTGATCTGCCATTTGTGTTCAAAGACATTGCCGCTGTCGATCAATACCAGGCCTCGGAAGAGGGCCGGGCCCTACTCAACTCAATGCAACGCAAGGGATTGCAGGGCTTGGCTTACTGGCACAACGGCATGAAACAATTTTCAGCCGACCGCCCACTGCGCTCGCCAGCCGATTTCAACGGATTAAAATTCCGCATTCAACCCTCTGACGTGCTCGACGCACAGTTCAAATCACTCGGTGCCATCCCACAACGCATGGCGTTCGCCGAGACCCACGACGCGCTGTCACGCGACATCATCAACGGCCAAGAAAACACCTGGTCCAATATCTACAGTCAGCGCTTTCACGAAGTGCAAGACGGCATCACGGAATCGAATCACGGCATCATTGATTACTTGGTGGTGACCTCAACAAATTGGTGGTCAAGCCTGCCGCCAGACACTCGCCAGCAGTTCGAACAGATCTTGCGCGAGGTCACCGTTGAGAGTAACGCCACCTCAGCGGCGATCAACCAAGAGACGCGTGACCTGATTGCGCAGTCTGGCAGCACAATCCGATCACTCACAACAGCGCAACGCGCAGATTGGGTTGCCGCCATGAAGCCCGTTTGGCGTCAGTTTGAAGATGACATCGGGCGCGACACAATTCAGCGGATTGCAGGTTCACATTCGCCCTAATTTGAACGCCCTAGACACAGGTCCAACACCACTCAACACCACGAACGAGGATGAGAACATGAAAACCACACCACTCCTGATTGCTGTCGCAATGGCGGCGAGCTACACAGCCGTGCAGGCAGAAAACCACAGCGACTGGCCAGAGAGCTTTACCGTCGGCACCGCTTCACAGGGCGGCACCTATTTCGCGTATGGCTCGGGCTGGGCCAACCTCGTCGCCCAAGAGCTGGGACTGTCGGGCGGCGCTGAAGTCACCGGCGGCCCAATGCAGAACATGGCCCTTGTGCACACAGGCGACGCGTCTTTTGGCATGACCACCATGGGGCCAGCTGCAGAGTCACTCAACGGCAATAACCCCATTGCGCCAGGCTTGCAGATGGACAATGCTTGCGCCATGTTCCCGATGTACCAGACGCCTTTCTCAGTGACCACCTTGTCCTCTTCGGGCATCACTGCAATTTCCGAGATTCCAGCTGGCGCGAAAATCGGATTTGGACCTGCGGGTTCAACCTCTGACACCTACTTCCCACGCATGATGGAAACCCTTGGCGTCGACTTCGAGCGCCGCAACGGCGGATGGACCGACCTTGGCAGTCAGTTGCAGGACGGCCTGCTCGACGTCATCGCCTTCGCAGCCGGCGTGCCAGTACCAGCAGTGAGTCAGTTGGAAGTGCAGACCGATGTCAACATCATTGAATTCACCGCCGAAGAGCAAGCTGCCATTCAGGCTGCGTTCCCAGTGGCTGAATTCAACATCGCGGCAGACACCTACACCACACTCGAAGCCGACGCGCGCTCGGTGTCGATGTGGAATTTCTCCATCGCCAACTGCGACCTGCCAGCGAGCTTCGTTGAGGCCGTGGTAGATGTGGTCATGTCTGACAACGCTCGCATGATGAACATCCACAAAGCGGCACGCTCCACCGTTCCAGAGAACTGGGACAAGAACAACGTGCTGATGTGGCACCCGGGCGCAGCCAAGTGGTTCAAAGAGAATGCCGGTGCAGACATCTCTGACGACCAGATCTTCGGCATGTAATTGACAGGGGCTGTTCATTTGGCCCCTCTGCAAGACCCACCCGGCCAATCCACGCCGGGTGTGGCAATGGACACCGCTCATCGTGCGGTGTCCGTTCTTGCTGTTAAAGCCCCACGACCCACCAACCGCGCCGGAGCGCTCTTTCGATGACAGAACAGGCAAGCCAACAAGACGAAAAGAGCCGTTTGGTTGAAGGGGCAGACGAGGAAATCATCGAAGCAAACCGACGGTTGTTCACACACTGGCGGCTGACATTGATTGCAACCTTGACCGGCCTCTACGCCGCCTTCCATATGGCAGCACTCAACGGCCTGTCACTGTCAGCACTGACCGGCATCAACATCGGCTTTTTGCCAAGCTTCCCGCTCGAGACGTGGAATTTTCGAATTGTGCACGTTGCAGGTGCCTTGTGTATTGGTTTCCTACTGTTCAGTTCGCGCACCCGATTCGTCGAATCAACCACTCTGCCAAATAAAACCTTCAGTGCCATCGCATGGATCTTGTTGGCCATCGCGCTGGTCGCCTGTGGCGCCGCCATCAGTTTTGCACTGCGCATTTCAGCAGGAGAAATGTGGAATGGCATTGGCCCGGAATTTCGCAGCCCCGAGATTTACTGGTTTGGCCTGCCGCTGCTGACAGCAACGTTTGGCGGCATCGTGCTCGGCTGGCTTGACCGCACTCCCCGCCACTTATTCTCGCTTGCAGATCTTGTGCTTGGCATCTGCGCCGTCGCGGTCGCGCTCTATCTTGTGACGATCTACGGCACCTTGATGCGCAACTCCACCGGCACACCCTTCGCACCCATTGGGATTTCCATTGCCGCTGTTGCGGGCACCGCGTTGATCATGGAACTCACGCGACGTGTAACCGGTTTTGCGCTCATTATCATTGCCGGTTTTTTTCTGGTCTATGTGTTCGTCGGCCACATACTGCCAGGCTTTCTCAATTCCCCAAAAATAGATTGGGCCAGGTTTTTCTCACAGGTCTACACCGACGCCGGCATCCTCGGCCCAACCACTGCGGTCTCTTCAACTTACATCATCCTATTCATCATTTTTGCAGCCTTTTTGCAGGCTTCAAAAGTGGGCGACTACTTCATCAATTTCGCCTTTGCCGCAGCCGGCCGCACGCGCGGTGGCCCCGCCAAGGTGTCGATATTTGCCTCGGGATTGATGGGCATGATCAACGGCACCTCAGCTGGCAACGTGGTGGCAACAGGCTCACTGACCATCCCCTTGATGAAAAAGGTGGGGTACCACCGACGCACCGCGGGCGCCGTTGAAGCCGCCGCTTCAACGGGTGGCCAGATCATGCCACCGATCATGGGCGCGGGCGCGTTCATCATGGCGGAAATCACCGGTATCCCATACACCGACATCGCCGTCGCCGCGTTGCTGCCTGCGGTGTTGTATTTTGCGTCTGTGTATTTCATGGTCGACTTCGAAGCCGCCAAGCTCGGTATGCGAGGCATGCGCGACGACGAACTCCCCAAACTCAGCGTGCTCGCACGCCAAGCTTTTTTGTTCCTGCCGATTGTGATCCTGATTTACGCGCTGTTCGCCGGGTACTCAGTCATTCGCGCGGGCACACTTGCCACCTTGGCCGCAGCCGTCGTGTCGTGGCTTACACCAAACCGCATGGGGCCGCGCTCGACCGCAAAAGCCTTTGAGCTCGCCGGTGTGATGTCGATTCAGATCATCGCCGTGTGCGCGTGTGCCGGAATTATCGTTGGCGTCATCTCCCTGACAGGCGTCGGCGCCCGCTTCTCAGCGGTGTTGCTCGGCATAGCCGATACGTCGCAACTGCTCGCGCTCTTTTTCGCCATGTGTATTGCGATCTTGCTCGGCATGGGAATGCCAACCACCGCGGCCTACGCCGTTGCCGCCTCAGTTGTCGCACCAGGTTTGGTGCAACTCGGCATCCCACAGCTGACCGCGCACTTCTTCGTCTTCTACTTTGCCGTGCTGTCCGCGATCACGCCACCGGTTGCTCTCGCAAGCTACGCCGCAGCCGGTATATCGGGCGCCAACGCCATGGAGACGTCAATGGTGTCGTTCAAAATCGGTATCGCCGCGTTCATCGTGCCGTTTATGTTTTTCTATAACAGTGCACTGCTGATGGACGCGCCCTGGCTATCTGTCATACAGGCCGCAGTCACCGCCATCGTTGGGGTTTTTCTGCTCTCCTCTGGTGTGCAAGGCTGGTTTGCGGGACAACGCGCGGCCTGGTTTATCCGTCTCGCATTGATCATCGCGGCGCTCTTCATGATCGAAGGCGGGCTGTTGTCAGACGCCATCGG
>CALAMQ010000173.1 GCA_937925815.1 uncultured Granulosicoccaceae bacterium
AATGGCGGACTTCTGCCCGGCGGCAGCGATTTCGCAAGAGCACTACAGCGTGCGAATGTTGAGCGTCTAGGCATCCTAAGTCGATGGATTTTCAACTGAGCAATTGGCGCCTGTGAGCAACACCAACAGACCGTCTCAGATGGCGGGCTTGCGTCATCTCATGAGTTCTGTGCCCAGCCTCTGCCGTAGCGGGCTGCCACAGCAAGCCGATCAAAGTTGAGTGGACCCTGTTGCCAGGCTAATGCGCGCGTGCTGGGGCGCGAACGGTGGTGCGTGACATGGCTCACAGCGCGCTAACTGACCCCAAAAGGTTGCCTTGTTGTCAGCCATTTTGGCCGGGTGGGTGTGCCTTGACAGTTCAAGGGTCTACTGTTACGTTAGCTTACTAACGCTATTCGTAAATCGCCAAGGGCTAGGGTCAGTCTGTTGGAAGACCCCGTCAGCGCGTGCGGTGGCAACGGTAGAGGAGTGCGTGTAGATGACCTTTCTAGTGACTGAGAACTGCATCCGTTGCAAATATCAGGATTGTGTCTCCGTTTGCCCGGTCGATTGCTTCTTTGAAGGCGACACGATGCTGGTCATTGACCCCGACGAGTGCATCGACTGTGGTGTGTGTGTCCCAGAGTGCCCAGCGGATGCGATCGTTGCCGGGGATGAAGACGAGGACGGCTACTGGCTCGAGGTCAACACGCGCTTTGCGAAAATTTGGCCAAATATCCTCACGCCCGGCGAGGTGCCTGCCGACGCGGACGAGTGGAACGGCAAATTAGGCAAGCGCGAGGTGTTGAACGGACATGGCTGAAGCTGCAAGACACCTCGATTCTGAGCTGCTCATATTGGATGACGGGTTGCCAACGCCCGACAACTGTCTGCGCGCGCGCGTCCTGAGCGTCACCCACTACACTGATAACTTGTTTGAATTTTCGGTTGAGCGAGATCCGGGTTTTCGCTTCCAAGCCGGTGAATTTGCCATGTTGGGCTTGCCGCTTAGCGACACGCCGTTTCGTGCGTATTCAGTCGCCAGCGCGCCGTGGGAAGACCATCTGACCTTTTACTCAATCAAAGTGCCCGGTGGGCCGCTGACTGAGAAGTTGCAACACCTGCAGGCGGGTGACTCGGTGCTACTCCGCCGCAAAACCACTGGCACTTTGGTCTGTGACGCGTTGTTGCCGGGCGAGCGTTTGATCATGCTGTCAACAGGCACTGGCGTTGCGCCCTTCGCCTCCGTTGCGCTTGACCCAGCAATCTACGACGCCTTTGGATCACTGGCGCTTGTTCAGGGTGTGCGCGTGTCGGCAGAGTTGCAATTTGCGCGTGCCTTACAACAGCGTATCGAGTCGGATGAGCTGATCCGCGAATTTGCGGCGGACCGCTTCGAACTGCTCACGTGCACCAGCCGCGAGGCCGGCGCGCGTGAGGGGCGGGTGACGGACTGGCTTTACTCAGGTGAGCTCGCCGCTGCAATGGGTTCCAGCGGGCTCGATCCCGAGACGGACCGCATTATGATTTGTGGTTCAATGGCGATGCTCAATGAGCTCAAGTCATATGTAATTGATGCGGGGTTTGTGGAGGGTTCACGCAATCGCCCCGGTACTTTTGCGGTAGAGCGCGCTTTCGCCGGTTGATGTGTTAGCGCTCTCGTAACAGGAAAGCAGGAATGGGCTACGTGCTGGTCGCAACCGAAAATGAATTGCAAGACCGTTTGGCAAACGGTGGGTGCCGAGTGGCTGCGGGCATGACAGACATGTACCCATCTGGACAGCTGCCCGGTTCGACTGAGTCTGTGGTCGATATCAGCCAGGTGTCGTCGCTTCGTGATATCAGCTGCACGGACGGCGCGTGGCGTATTGGCACCACCGTGCGTTGGTCGGATGTGCGGGTATACCCCTGGCCTGCGGGTCTTGAGATGTTGGCTGAAGTCGCGAGCCAAGTCGGTGCGGTGCAGGTGCAAAATGCAGCGACCGTGGGCGGGAATTTATGCAATGCATCGCCTGCTGCCGATGGGATGCCGGTATTGCTTGCGCTCGGTGCCACCGTTGAATTGTGGTCTGTGCGCGGTGTGCGGGAAATGCTGCTGTCTGATTTCATTACGGGTGTTCGCCGAACCGCGCTCGAGCCCGGTGAGTACCTTCGCGCGATTTGCTTCAAAAACAACGAAGACGCTGTCGCCAGCGCCTTTTGTAAATTGGGTTTGCGGCAGTACTTGGTGATTTCAATCGCGATGGCCGCAGGCCAACTTCGCTGTGATTCAGCAGGCTGTGTCAGTGGTATTTCACTGGCGCTCGGCGCGTGCTCACCGGTTGCCACCCGCTTGTCAGACATTGAAGCATCCATCGTCGGGAAGCCAGTGTCCAAATCCTTGATTGACGAAGTCACAGCGGAGCGCGTTGCCTCGGTGATTAGCCCCATCGACGATGTGCGCGCGACAGCCGCATACCGCCGTGATGCGGCAGTGCATGTTCTGCGCGATACCCTCGCGCGTTTAGTGGAGGCGGTGGCATGAAAGTATCGCTGACATTGAACGGGCAAGAGACCAGCATCGATGACCTCAGCGGCGCCGAGCGGCTGTCCAGCGTGTTGCGTGAATCTTGTGGCGCACGCGACGTCAAAGTGGGCTGTGAGGCCGGCGACTGCGGGGCTTGTACCGTGCTGGTCGATGGCGAGGCGATGAACGCGTGTATTGTGCCGGTCGCGCAGGTTGCCAACCGCCACGTCGAGACGGCAGCCGGTTTGCACCGCAACGGCGACCCAGATGCGGTACGCGTCGCGAGCGCCTTTGACGCCGGTGGCGCAGTGCAATGCGGAATCTGTTTCCCCGGATTTCTGACCTCCTTGGTCGCGCTAAAGCGCCAGCAATCCCAACCTACCGAAGCTGAAATCACCGATGCGCTTGGCGGCGTGTTGTGCCGCTGTTCGGGTTACCGCAAGTTGATCGACGCCGCGGTGTCGGCCTGCGATGGGTCCGTACCGCGTACCGAGTGTGATGCTCTCGCCGGCAGTGTTGGTGATGCGGTGGCGCGTGTTGACGGCTTGCCGCGAATCACTGGTGACCAAATTTTCGGTGATGACATTGCCCCCGCAGACGCGCTTCGGCTCAGAGTGCTGCGCTCGCCTCACGCGCGTGCACGCTTCACGATCGGCGACACCCAAAGCTGGGTTTCACATCATCCGGGGGTTGAACTTGTTCTCACGGCGTCTGACGTGCCGGGGGTCAATCGTTACGGTGTGTTGCCGGGCTTTGAAGACCAGCCCGTCTTCGCTGAATCTGAAGCGCGTTTCCGGGGTGAAGCGGTCGCAGCTGTGGTTGGGGAAAAAGCCGTAATTGAGGGTTTAGATCTCAACGACTTCCCGGTGACGTGGGAGCCGCTTGATGCCCTTGTGGACATGCCATCGGCGCGCAAACCGTCTGCTGATGCCTTGCACGCACACGCAGCAGAGAACATTTTATGCCGTGGTCGGGTCGAGAAGGGCGATGTGACATCAGCATTGGCGAGCGCGGAGTTTATCAAGCGCGGCACCTTTGAGACCGGGTTTGTTGAGCACGCCTACATCGAGCCTGAAGCGGGCTACGCAAGTTTTGACGGTGAGCGGGTGTCGGTTTTTGGTTGCACGCAGGCCCCTGTTATGGATCAAGAAGCGCTCGCCGGCATTCTCGATCTGCGTCTCGCGCAGCTGCGCATTGTGCCAACAGCCGTTGGCGGGGGCTTTGGCTCCAAGCTTGACTTGTCTTTCCAGCCCTTTGTGGCGCTCGCGGCGATGCGACTCAAGCGCGCTGTGCGCATGTGTTACTCGCGGCAGGAGTCGATGCAGTCTTCGACCAAGCGTCATCCATCTCGGATTGAACTGTCTATTGGCGCAACGCGCGATGGCTACCTCACGGCCTGTGATTTCGACGGCGAGTTCAACACCGGTGCCTACGCCTCTTGGGGGCCCACTGTGGCCAACCGGGTGCCGGTTCACGCATCCGGCCCCTACGCCTACCCACACTATCGCGCGCGCACCACTGGTGTTTACACCAACAACCCGCCAGCCGGTGCTTTCCGCGGCTTCGGTGTGCCGCAGGCGGCCATCGCATTAGAGTTGTTGTTGGATGAAATGGCAGATGAACTCGGGCTAGATCCGCTGGCTTTTCGTCAGAAGAATGCGTTGCAAAACAATGTGCCAACCGCGACCGGTCAATGCTTTTCACAGGGCGTGGGTATCTCGGCGTGTTTTGATGCGCTCGCGCCTCACTGGCAGTCGTTGAATGCAGAGGCTGCGGCCTTCAACAACGAGTCTGCTCCGCGCTACCGACGCGGCGTGGGTCTGGCCGGTGGGTGGTACGGCTGCGGCAACACCTCGATGCCCAACCCGTCGACGATCAAGTCGGCCCTGCGCGCAGACGGTGGCGTTGTGCTGCACCAAGGTGCTGTTGACATTGGACAAGGGTCCAACACAGTGATCGCGCAGATTTTTGCGACGGCCGTGGGCTGTTCACTGCACGCGCTTGAGTTGATCAGCGCGGACACGGACATCACACCGGATGCCGGCAAGACATCGGCGTCGCGCCAGACCTTCATCAGTGGCAATGCCGCGCGCTTGAGCGGGCTCTCTTTACGTCGCGAGTTGCTCGCGGCGCTCGGAGCGCCCGATGACGCAGATCTCGTGTTTGACCCCAATCTGACCGGTGCGCGGTTGGGCGACGCCTTTTGGCCATTTGATGCCAGCGCCTTGCCGCTCGATAACGCGGGCTATGTCATCTGTGTCGAGGAGAGCTACGACCCGCCAACAGCACCGCTCGACGAAAACGGCCAGGGCGAACCCTATGCGCAATTTGGTTATGCGGCGCATCTGGTGATGCTGACGGTGGATACGGCACTAGGCACTGTGGAACTCAATAAGATTGTGGCGGCACACGATGTCGGCAAGGCGATCAACCCGATTTTGGTTGAAGGCCAAGTGCACGGCGGTGTTGCTCAGGGCGTTGGTATGGCCTTGATGGAAGCCTATGTGCCAGGCCAGAGTGAAGATCTGCACAACTACCTCATACCAACCATTGGCGACGTTCCGCCAATAGAATCACTGATTGTCGAGGTGCCGGACGCGCACGGCGCGCACGGTGCCAAGGGCCTGGGTGAGCACGTGTTGATTCCAACTGCGCCTGCCATCCTCAATGGAATTCGACGGGCGACCGGTGCGCGTTTGCGTGCCATCCCCGCCACCCCTGATGCCATTCTTACCGCATTGCGCGGTGACGAGCTTGTAGAAGAGTGATGATATGACTCGAGTGCCAGTCGAGAAGATTCGTTGCGACGCCTGTCCTGTGACCTGTTTCATTGCGCCGGGAAAGTCGGGCGCTTGTGATCGCTACGCCAATCACGACGGAGATTTGGTTCGATTGGATTCGCCAACCGTCGTCGAGCGAGTCGTTGCGCGCGGTGGTAAGCTCGTGCCATTTAGCCCCAGTGGTGAGTGGGACGGCGATGTGGTTCACAGCAATCGGCCATTTTTGACAGCGGTTGGCACGGGCACAACCTACCCAGACTACAAGCCAGCCCCTTTTATCGTGAGCCAGGATCTCGATGGCGTGGACCTCGTGACTGTGGTCACCGAGGGAATTTTCAGCTATTGCGGCGTCAAGGTGAAAATTGACACTGACCGGCACCTCGGTCACGAGTGCGCGAGCGTGCGCGCTAACGGTGAGGTGGTAGGTCACGTCACCACGACTGAGTACGGCTCAAAGATGCTCTCCCTCGGCGGCGTTGAGCACCTGACGGGTGGCAGTAAGAAAGAGGGGCGTATCACCTGTGAGACCTTGTTGGCACTGACCAATCGGGAAGCCGTCACGCTGACCATTGACGAGGGCCCGGAAGTGATAGTCCAGGCTGGTCAGCCGCCGGTGATCGATGGCGTGACCGAGGCACGCATGCGCGTCGGCTGTGGTTCCGCGACTATAGGCATGTTTGCCAAACAGTGGTTTTCGCTGGTGGATGAAGTGGTGGTCGTGGATGACCACATCACAGGTGTGTTATCTGAACACGAAGCGGGTAAGGGTCTGGACGTGCCGCCAACCGGCATCCGCATGCGCGGGCGCAAGTCGACCCCGGGCCGCTATTTTCAAGTTGCCAACCCAGGCACTGGCTGGGGTGGTACGGACATCGAAGACCCCTTGAGTATCATCGAACACTTCAAGCCAGCTGTTGCTTGGCCGGGATTGCGGTTGTTGATGGTGTCCACAACCGGCGAGCAGTGGGCGTACTTTGAACTCGATGATGACTTACAGCCGCAGCCGGCGGAGATCAGCGAGGCATTGCGTTTAACCGTGGATCGCATCGAGGAGAACTGCGAGCCCTCGGTGTGTTCGGTGTTGTTCATGGGTGGTGCGGGTGGCTCATTGCGTGCTGGTGTCACCGAGAACCCTGTGCGCCTCACACGCTCTGTCAAAGACACGCTGACACACGTGAGTTGTGGCGGCGCTGAGGCCTATGTCTGGCCCGGTGGTGGCATCACTGTGATGGTGGATGTGTGTGACATGCCATCCGGCTCTTTTGGCTACGTGCCAACCCCGGCACTGGTCGCGCCGATTGAATTTACCATGCGCCGCGATGACTACGCGGCGCTCGGCGGTCATGTCGACGAAATCGTGCCACTGCAATCCGTGCTCGATCAACCGCACCGCGCGGTAGACGCTGCCACTGCCCATTGGCCGGTGGATCAAAACCACTTTGGTTGGCGCGAGCAAAACGGTGACTAGCCTCGCTGCGCGCTTGCCGCGGCGAGACCGCCCGGACAGTTTGCACCTGCAGCACGGTCCAATCGATCTCGTGCTCAGCTACCACGGCGATGCCGCTGCGGTTGATCGCGCCTACGCGATGGCCGCAACCTACTTTGACGGCCTGTTGCAAGCGTTGGTGGACGAACTCCCAGCCCTGCGCGCACAGACCCGTGCGGGCAATCAGTTTGCAGGTGCGGTGGCGCAACGCATGCAACGGGCGACAGAATCGGCGTCGCGTGGCACCTTTGTCACCCCGATGGCTGCAGTCGCGGGATCGGTGGCGGACGCCGTGCTCGAGGCGTCGTGGGTGCCTGGCATTACCCGCGCGAGCGTGAACAATGGTGGCGATATCGCACTGCGTTTGGCGCCACAAGAACGCTACACACTCAGGGTATGCAGCTTGGACAACCAGCCGCTCGCTGACTTTTCTGTGCATGAGCAAGACGGTATTGGCGGTGTTGCCACCAGTGGTCGCGGAGGCCGTAGCCTGAGTTGCGGTATCGCTGATTCTGTTACCGTGTTGGCGTCTTGCGCGGCCGAGGCGGATGTCGCGGCCACATTGATCGCCAACGCGGTGGACATGCCCGGTTGCGACCGTATAGTACGTGAGCCGGCCAATGCGCTGCAGCCAGACTCCGATCTCGGGGAGCGCTTGGTCGTGACTCACTGCGGCGACTTGGACGAGCACGAAGTCGCCATGGCCCTAGACAATGGCGCGTGTTGCGCGCGTGAATGGGTCGACCGCGGCGCAGTTAAAGCCGTCGCGCTATTTCTCAGGGGCGCAACCCGCGTCGTTGGTTGTGAACGCAGCGTTGCCCTAGCGGGAAGCGCCAGTCAGGAGAGACAATGCATAACGTTGTAGTTCGACGTCAATTTGAATTCGTCGAAGAGATTTTTCATGAGGGTGGACCAAGGCCCGATGCGCCGCTGCGCAAAGCCGCGACGGTTGCAGTCATTCACAACCCCTTTGCCGGCAGTTACCACGAGGACATCAGTCCGTTCATGGAGGCATTGAAGCCCATTGGGCTTCAACTGGCGCGCGCCACAGCTGAGGCTCTTGGCGGTGTCGAACGTGTGCAAGGTTATGGCAAGGGTGCCTTGGTAGGTTGCTCTGGCGAGCTTGAACACGGTGCCCTGTGGCACGTGCCCGGCGGCTATGCCATGCGTGAGATCCTTGGTGACGCACTTGCCATTGTGCCTTCGACTAAGAAAGTGTGCGCGCCCGGTGGATCGTTGGATATTCCCTTGACCCACGTCAACGCTTCCTATGTGCGCAGCCACTTCGATGCAATGGAAATTTGCCACAGTGACATGCCGCGTCACGATGAGATAGCCGTCGTCCTCGTCATGAGCGACGGCGCCCGAATTCACAACCGAGTCGGTGGCCTCGCCGCCGATGAAATCAGCGCAATGGACGGATTGAGATGAAAGCGGACATTCGAAAAATACTGGTCAATGTCGAGATTACTGAACGCGAAATGGGCCGGGAGATTTCACCGCCAACGCGCAAGGCGGTCGCCGCTGCTGTGATCGAGAACCCCTTTGCCGGGCGGTATGAGGAAGACCTGACACCGCTGATGGAGATCGGTGCTGAACTCGGCGCGCTGCTCGGTAAGCGCTGCGTGCAGGCACTTGGTATTGCGCCCGAGCAGGCCGAAAGCTATGGCAAGTCAGCCATGGTTGGCGAAAACGGCGAGCTCGAGCACGCGGCTGCCATTCTTCACCCTAAACTCGGCGCACCGCTGCGCGCTGAAGTTGAGAAGGGTGCGGCATTGGTGCCGTCGTCTAAAAAAATGGGCGGGCCGGGTCAGGTGCTCGATGTACCACTTGGTCATAAAGACGCAGCCTATGTTCGCAGTCATTTTGATGGCATTGAAGTGCGGTGCAGCGATGCGCCACGCGCCAACGAAATTTTGGTTGCAGTATCCGTGACCGACAGCGGGCGTCCCCTGCCACGCGTTGGCGGCCTGGAAGCCGCCGATGCAAAAGGCGAAGACGGCTTGCGCTGAGGCCCACACGAGGAACAGTCATGAACTCAGATCACGCATTACTCATCATCGACGTTCAAAATGATTTCTGTCCAGGCGGCGCCTTGGCCGTGGAGCAGGGAGATCAGATTGTCGACAGCATCAACGCGATGCAATCGCAGTATTCCTGCGTTATCGCAACGCAAGATTGGCACCCCCAAGGGCACAGCTCCTTCGCCAGCACTCACAATGCTGAGCCGTTCTCAATGAAGCAGATGCCTTATGGTGAACAAGTGTTGTGGCCCGACCACTGCGTGATCGGAAGTGAAGGTGCTGCTTTTCACGCTCGGCTGCAAACCGAACGCGTCAACGCGGTGATCCGAAAAGGCAGTAACCCGGCCATCGACAGTTATTCTGCGTTCTTCGAAAATGACCGCACAACCCCAACCGGTTTGCATGGGCTTCTGTCAGAGCTTGGGGTCAAGGACATCACGCTGGTGGGGCTTGCGACGGATTTCTGCGTCGCCTATTCGGCACTCGATGCCGCCCGACTCGGCTATGGCGTCACCGTGGATACGGCGGCGTGCCGCGCGATAGACATGAATGGCGAAACCCTTGCTGCGGCGATCACCGAGATGCGCGCTGCCGGCATCAACGTTCAGTAAGGAGACTGCACATGAGCAAATTGGTTGTCAGGAACATCGACTTGATGCTGACGGGCAAGCTTGAAGCGCCGATCGACGACGCTGACTGCCTGATTGCGGTCAATGGCATCATCGAAGAGATTGGCAAAGAAGCCAACCTCGACACCAGTGGCGCTGATACAGTTGTCGATGCCAAAGGCACGGCTGTGTGCCCGGGACTGATTGACAGTCACATTCACCCGGTGATCGGTGACTACACACCGCGCCAGAATCAATTGAACTGGATTGACTCCACGCTCAACGGCGGTGTCACCACCATGATCTCGGCGGGTGAAGTGCACATGCCCGGCCGGCCCAAAGACATCGTTGGCCTCAAAGCCATGGCCATCGCGTCTCAGCGCTGGTACGAAAACTTCCGACCCTCTGGCGTCAAAGTGCACGCCGGTGCGCCTGTAATCGAGCAGGGCATGGAAGAGCACGATTTCAAAGAAATGGCCGATGCAGGCGTCAAGCTGCTCGGCGAGATCGGGCTTGGCTCGGTCAAGGACGGGCCAACCGCCAAGAAAATGGTGGACTGGGCGCGCAAGTACGGCATGCAGAGCACCATCCACACCGGTGGTCCCTCGATCCCAGGTTCCGGCCTGATCGACAAAGACATCGTGCTCGAGGCGGGCACTGATGTCATTGGTCACATCAACGGCGGGCACTCGGCGTTGCCGGATGACCAGATCATCTGCCTGTGCGAGAGCTGTCTTGCGGGTATTGAGATCGTTCACAACGGCAACGAGCGCGCAGGCATTTTGACCGTCAACACCGCGCGTGAACTCGATCAGCTTGACCGCGTGATTCTCGGAACAGACGGCCCGGCCGGTTCCGGCGTGCAGCCACTTGGCATATTGCGCATGGTGGCGTTGCTCTCGAGTCTCGCCAATGTCAAAGCTGAGATTGCGTTCTGCTTTGCCACGGGGAATACCGCCCGTGTGCGTGAGCTCGACTGCGGCATCATCGAGCCCGGTCGCGTTGCCGATCTCGTGATCATGGACCAAGCACAGCATTCCCCAGGCAAGAACCTGCTCGAGTCGGTCGAGCAGGGCAATCTGCCTGGCATTGGCATGGTAATCATCGACGGAGAAGTGCGCTGTCACCGCAGTCGCAACACACCGCCTGCTGGCCGTTTGCCGGAAGTGGTTGGAGCCTGAGAAAAGGGACGTTGGCCACTCGCGGTCAGTGTCCGCCAAAGCTGAACTGTACACTCACACCCCCCACAGCGCGTGTGGAGGAGTGGCGGTCCAGCGTCTCAGTCGACGGTGATCAGTACCTCTGCGCTCACAGCTTCACCGTTTACCCAGTACGGCTGGTGCACGTTGGTGTTTAAGTCCAGGCGCAGCCGATGTTGCCCGGCGGGCAATTGACCGATGGACATGTCACTGCCGAAGTACCGCGCGAGCTTGACGTTGTTTAAGTAGAGATGGCCGTGTCCTGAGCCTGCAACGTGCTCGGTGTCCACGAGCTCGGTATCAAATTGAAAGTGGCTGACCGTGGATGACACCTGCCAGGTGCCGGAGTTGTTATCGCGGTCCACTTCAAGCGCGATTTGCGGTGCGGGATCAATTGGCTGTCCAGCCATACCCCCGTGAGAGCTGTGATCCATTGGGTCAGCTTCTGCGACAGTGACCTGGGTTTTGAGAATGGATCCGTCGCCCAGCGTGAAATGCAGTGGGATCAGGCGGCCAACGGTCATCTCGCCTGTGACTGCCATGGCCATGATGTGGGCACCGTCCAGTGCGAAGCTGATACGCCCCCCGCCGGGGACGACAACATCACCGAGCTCGCCTCCCATGATGTGCGTGTTGCCAGCGTCGGTTGAACTCAATGCAGAGAAGGTCACAGGCTCGCCGCGGTTTTCGATGTTCAGGGTGATCATCAGGCCAGGCATTGCGCCGTTTACGGGTAGCGCGATGGCATCGAAGACAACCAAATTGCGAGATTGCCCCGTCGTGCTAAGCCCCCACAACACCGCCGCCAGTGGCACTGATAACAGGACGAATACGAGTGCAAAGACCTTCGCAAGGTTGTTTTTTGGCACCTGAGACAAGAGAGCGAGACCCGACAATGTGTAGGGCATTGTACCATTCACACAGGTTGCTAAATACTGCGATGACAATGCGTGCTTTGTTTGTCTTTTTTGGGCTTTTCACACCATTAGCGGCGCTCGCGCACGCGTCGAGTCAGCAGCTTGTTCTGTTGTTGCCAACAGCGTTTTATAACAGCGTTGGTGTCATCATTGTCTTGATGACGGCGCTATTCCTGATGGTGCCAGCAGTTGCAAATCGGCTCACTGCGTTCGCGCATTGGCGATTGGGTCAGGTCGACACGCAGTCGGCTCGGCGGCTTACAAGTTTGCTGTCCTGTGCGGTATTGGTGATGGCATTGGTCGCGGGTTTGATCGGCTCACGTGACCCACTGACCAACCCATTGACACTGCTGATTTGGTCGGTGTGGTGGATTGTGCTTGTGGTGCTGAACGGTCTGCTTGGCAACTTGTGGTACTGGTTGAATCCCTGGGTCGGCGCTTGCCATATGATGCGGCGTGCTGTGGGCGAACGCTCTGTTGGCGGGCGCCCGGTGCTGTCGTTGCCGGACTGGGTTGGGCATTGGCCAGCCGTGATTGGCTTCCTGTGTTTTTCGGCTTTTTTGTTGGCCCACCCTGCACCAGACGATCCCGCTGTGCTCGCGTTGAGCGTGGCGCTGTATTGGATGATCACCTTGGTGGCGATGTTGCTCTTTGGTGAATCTGCCTGGTTGCAGCGCGGTGAATTTGTCACCGTGATCATGACGCAGTTGTCGCGGTCCGCCTTATTCGGTGTGCATAACCACGCGCTTCACGTTGGTGTGCCCGGCTGGCGATTGCGTGAGGCGAGCAACGCGTCATTGAGTTTGGCTTTGTTCGTGTTGTTGATGCTTGGCACCAGCAGCTTTGATGGCTTTAACGAGACCTTTTTCTGGCTGGGTATTTTGGGTGTCAACCCCTTGGAATTCCCCGGTCGTTCCGCGGTAATACCGCACACCCTCGCTGGGATTTTGGTGGTTAATGCGGTGCTTATCTCACTGTTCGCACTGTGTATTGCAGTGGGCGTTACGCTGGCGAGAGTGAAGCTGCCGGTTTGGTGGGTGGTTGTACGCCTGGCGCCAACGATCTTGCCTATCGCAGTGGGTTATCACTTCGCGCATTATTTAACGACAATACTCGTCACGATTCAGTACACCGTCGCGTCGTTCAACGACCCGTTTTCTTTGGGTTGGGATCTGTTTGGTGTCGGCCAGTTTTACGTGACAACAGGTTTCTTCAACAGGCCAGAATCGGTCGAACAAATTTACCTGTCGCAGGCCACAGCGGTTGTGATTGCGCACCTGATTTCGCTGCTCTGCGCTCACCGTGTGGTGGCGTCCTTGGTACCAGACAACAAGCAAGCGATCATCAGCCAATTACCGCTTGCGATATTTATGGTGAACTACACGCTGTTTGGGCTGTGGCTGCTGTCTGCGCCACGGGGTGCCTGAGGCGACCTGGGTTTGGGCATCAAGTGCGCATCGACCGATGCGCGAATTAAACGCCGACGTACTTTTCAAGCAAACTGCGGTCGGTTTTCAGCGTCGCCGCTGGTACCACTTCGCGGCTGTAGCCGTTTTCAATGAACGCGACTTTGTCCGCAATGGACAGCACCGCGTCGATGCGCTGCTCAACCAGCAAAACCCCAACCCCGGATTTGGACAGGGTAGAGACAACCTCCTGAATCAAGGCGACGATGGACGGCTGTAGGCCCTCTGTGGGTTCGTCGAGCAGCAAGAAGCGGGGATTGATGCAAAGCGCGCGGCCAATAGCCGCCATTTGTTGCTCGCCACCGGAGAGGGTGTGTGCCAGCTGGTTCATGCGTTCTTCGAGCCGCGGGAACAATTCCAGCACCCAGTCGAGCACACGGCTGTCCTCACCGCGTGCCATCAGACCGATTTCCAAGTTCTCCCGCACGGTGAGTTCGGGGAACAGGCGCCGGCCTTGTGGGGTATAGGCGACACGGTGCTTGGCGACGTGGTCAACCGGCAAGGTGTCGAGTCGGGTGCCGTCTACTGTGATCTGTCCGGCGCTCAGCGGCAGCAACCCCATGATGGCTTTCATGGTTGATGTCTTGCCGGCACCGTTGCGGCCGAGCACGCAGACGACTTCGCCCTCACAAACGGAGAGCGAGACGTCGTGCAACACCTTGACGCGTCCGTAGGCGGCGGCGATGCCACTCAGTTCTAGCATCTCATCCTCCCAAATAGGCTGATTGAACGGCCGCGTTGCTTTGAATCGATTCAGGGTCGCCGCTCGCGAGCACGCGCCCAAACTGCAATACCGTGATGGTGTCGGCGACTGCCATGACCACGTCCATGTTGTGCTCAATCAACAGCAGCGTGGTCTCGCTGCGCAGGCTTTTGAGTAGATCGACAAACCATTGGACTTCGGCGTCCCCAAGTCCCTGTGTCGGCTCATCGAGAATCAGCAAGCTCGGTTTTTGCACGATGCCCAGTGCAATTTCCAACAGCCGTTGATGGCCGTAGGCGAGGTCACCTGCCAACTGCTGGCGGCGGTCGCTCAAGCCGACGGTTTCGAGCGCGTGATCGACTGCCTGCGCCATTGCATCACGCGCCTTGTGGCGAGCCATGGCGGCCAACTCAACGTTGGCCTCGATCGTCATGTTGGGAAAAACAGACGTGATTTGAAAGGTGTAGGCAATGCCCATTTGCACGCGCCGGTACGCGGGAGCTTTGCTGATATCTTGGCCCTGCAGCACGATGCGGCCGGCGTCGGGGAGAATGCGTCCACTGAGCAAATTGACCAGCGTGGATTTGCCGGCCCCGTTGGGTCCAATCAACGCGTGCACCGTGCCCGGTTCAACCGCGAGATCAACAGTGTCGGTGGCGCGCAGGCCGCCGAAAGATTTGATGAGTCCGTGAGCTTCCAGCAAAGGCATGATGATCACTGAATCCAGGGTGCGAGGCGGCGACGGATTGTTCCGACGATCCCCTCTGGGACATAGAGTGTGAGCAGCACCAATACGATGCCTGCCACGAGCATGTAGGCGGTTGTAAATTCGCTGCTGATATCGATCAGGTAGAACATCAACGCGGTGCCAATCAACGGACCGATCAATGTGCCAGTGCCACCGAGCAGCACCCACAACAGCGGGAAAATCGAATACTGGACCGATGCGAAGGTAGCGCCGACATAGCCAAATAGCAGGCTGTAAGCACCGCCAGCGAGCGCTGCCATCGCACCGGAAATGGCCAGTGCGCTGAGCTTTGCACGAAACACATTGAAGCCGAGCATTTGAGTTCGCTCTTCGTTCTCGCGAATCGCTACCAGTACTTTGCCAAGTCGGCTTCGAACGACAACCTGACAGCCCAAAACGCACAAGCTGATCAGCACCCACGAGACGATCAGCCGGGTGTCATCTGATGAGAGATCAATGCCCAAGAAAGTGCGTTTGTCTTGTGAGATTACGAAGCCTTCGTCGCCGCGCGTGAATTCACCAAACAGCAGCACCGTCAGAAAGAAGGCTTGCGAGAACATCAGTGTCACGATCATGAACGAGACACCGGTTGTGCGAAGCGCGAGCAGACCAACAGCCACCGCCAACACCAGGCCGCAAACAATGCCGAACAGAAAACCGATCTCTGAAGGAAATTCGAGCAGTTGCACTGTGAGGCCGACACCGTACAAACCGGCGGAAAAGAACATCGCGTGCCCGAGGCTGAGCAGGCCGGTGTAGCCAAAGCTGATGTTGTATGCGCAGGCAAAACAAGCCAGAACCATGATGCGCGCGAAGTTGCCCTGATGGTATTCAGGCAGCGCCAGCACGACCAATAACAAGGCCAGCAACAGCCCAATGTTGAACAGTACGGAACGGTCCATGCTCATCTGCTGCTCCGCGTGAACAAGCCGGCAGGTCGCCAGATCAATACCAGCGCGACGAGCAAGGTTGCGAGAATTTTTGCAAGTGTGGGCGAAAAAAACACCGCGATCATGCCATTGCTCAACCCGATGATTGCGGCGGCCACCAAGGTGCCAGACAGGCTGCCTAAGCCGCCGAGAATAACGACAATAAAGGACAGCAATAGTGGGTCGCCGCCCATCAGGTAATGGGCTTGCTGAATGGGCACAATCAACACAGCGCCCATCGCTGCCAGCGCACCGCCGGCTGCGAAAACCAGGCCGTACACCCGCTCAATGCGGATACCAAAAGCCTGGGCAATGTCTTTGTCTTGTTGCGTTGCACGCATGATCAGGCCATAGCGGGTTTTGGATAAAACCAACCAAACACCAATCAGCAGAACAATCGAGATGGCAATCACGGCGAGCTTGTAAGACGTGATGCTCAGGCCCCAGGGCCAGTACACAGCCCAGCCCTGCTCAGTGATCTCAAGCCACGGAATGGCTAGGCGCGTATTGAACGGTGGTTCTACAGGGCGTGCGTCCGGCCCGAAAGTCATCAGCGATATCTGCTGGAAAATGTAGAGCAGGCCGACTGTCGCGACGATAGTGCGCTCTGGATCGTAGTCAACGCGGTTGATCACAATCCGATCAGAGGCGTAGGCAATTGCACCGACAAGCAACGGGCTTAAAACGAGTGCCACAGCAAAGCCAACGGCTGGCGAGAATGCGGTGAGTTGGTCTGTGATCCACCACGCCAGCACGGCGCCAAGCATGAAAAATTCCCCGTGCGCGACGTTCACCACGCGCATGATGCCAAACACCAGCGCTAAACCGATGGCCGTCAAGGCCAGCACGGCGGTGGACACAGCGCTCTCTAAAAGCGCCAATAAAATGTGGGGTCCGAGTTCCATCGACGCAGCTCCGACAGCAAGCGTGGGCAACAGCATCGCAGTTGTGCAGGGTAACTAGTGCACAACTTGCGAATGCGTAGGGGACATTAAAATGCCGGGCAATCCAAGGATTGCCCGGCTCAGCACTGACTCAGAGGGACTGTGTGGTGTAGTCCACTTCGTCTTCGTAGAGTCCGTCCTCAATCGACGTGGTGTGCACGCGATTGAGTTTGCCGCTTTCGACTCTGGAAATGTACTGGTGGCCAAACACTTGGTGTGTCTTGCCGTTGAACAACTTCGATCCCTGAGGGAACTGGGCTGACTCATCAAAATTGCGCATCGCTTCAACCGCTTCAACCAGTTTCGCGCGGTCTTGCGGTCCCTTGTAGTCGCACGCTTCCATGCCCTGTTTGATGACAAAAAGCGTCTCCCAGCAGCCAAACATGTGCGAGTAGGTTGAAACGTCTCGGCTGTCTGAAATGGACGCGCCGTTCTCATCCACGCCGACCGCCGTGCGAAACGCTTTGTCGAATTCTGTTTGGTCTGACTGAGCGTTGCGTGGGTTGCCTTCCCAGAAGTAGCTGCCTTCGAGGAACTCCAAGCCTGGGGATTGCATGTCCACAGCTTCCAGGCTGTCGATGAACCCAAACAGTTGTGGCCCGCGGCCACCAAAGAACTCGCCCATTTCTTTGACAAAGGTCAATACCGCTGGCCCCACCATCACGTGGTACACCACCTCAGTGTCGCGAGGAATCTTGGGGAAATAACGCGTGAAGCTGGTCTCTGCCGGTGGAATGGCAATTTTCTCGAGAACTTGTCCACCTTGAGCTTCGATTGCGGCAGAGAAGTAATCGCGGTGGTCGTGGCCGAAAGCGAAGTCAGGGTAAATCATGGTGACTTTCTTGCCGAGGTTGCCCGCGACAAAAGGGGCCATGGCCTGTACTTGGCTTTTGACGTCTGTGATGCCGGGTTGGAGCGTGTAGCGGTTCAACATGCCGGACGCGACGTGGTGCCCTTCCGACACCACAAAGTAGGGCAGTTTGAGTTCGCCTGCGCGCGGCGCGGACCCGATCACGACGTGGCTAAACAGGGTGCCAAAAGCCACGTCACAGTTGCGTTGTTTGGCGAATTTCTCAACCACCTCAGCGCCGCGTTTGGGATCGGTGCCGTCGTCCTCTGCCACGAGCTCAACCATGCGTCCGTTGATGCCGCCCATGTTGTTGATCGCGGCGACAGCAGCTTCAGTCGTGCGCCCGTACCAACGGCCGTATGCGGCACCGATGCCTGAGCTGTGTTGTTGGAAACCGATTCGAATCGGTTCGGCGCTCTGGGCTTGTACATATTGGCCCAGCGATGCACCAGTCATAGCCGCTGCGGTAGTCACGCCAGCTGTTTTGAGAAAGGTTCGCCGAGAGGTATTCAGTGCTTCAACGTGCTTGTTTTTGCTCATGGACCGGGCTCCTAGACAGTGTGTGTGCTGATTCATATTGTGTTAGCAAGCTAACACTAGGCTTCCTGACTTGTCAATTGTGGCGCAATGCTTTGTGTTCTTGGGTGGTTTTATGGGTTTTTTGGGCTGATGATCCTTGGCAACTGCAATCAGTACACTCCGATACGCGACAGCATCCTGGCTGGGCTGTGGGCGTTTTAACCGCTTCCCAGAGTTGCAAAATCTCAGGCGAGCACAATGTGGTTGCACTGTTTCGTTAGAAGCGTGTGCAAGAGAAAGCAGTCGGAGCAAAGCGGCTGTGTGTCAGCAGATCTTCTTGAGCAGCGTGAGCAATTGAGTTTGCTCGTCTGACGTCAGCGGGCTGAGTGTCTCCGTAGAGATGCTCAGCCCAATGCCCAGGAGACGCTCGACCAGCGCTTCACCGTCCGCTGTGAGTTGTATTTTTCGGCGGCGCACGTCGGCGCTGTCGACAGCGCTTGATACCAAGCCTTTTTTGCGCAAACGATCGATCACGCCTTTGGTAGTGGCCACATCCATCCCCACCATCCGGCCGAGCAGGTTTTGGGAACTGCTGCCGACTTCCGTGAGCCGGACCAAGGTGGAAAACTGAGTGGGTGTGAGGTCTTCACCTATCAGCGACTGAAAAATGGAAGTGTGACGCTGCCCAGCGAGTCGCAATACGAAACCGATCTGTTCATCGAGTTGATAGGGGGCGCTCATCAATCGTCCTTGGAGTCCGGTGGCCAGCGTTTGGCACAGATCGGATGGGGTTAGTGGAGGCGTGGAGAATGTACCGCCAAAACAGGTGTTTTATTCAGTGTAGTGTGTAAGCGGGCTCTCTCAGTATTCTGGCACTGCCAATCTGCCGGTGTCCACGGCCGGGCGTCGGATTGGATTGTGACTACTTTGAATTGGCCTCTAGGGGTTGAAACAAAAAGATCACTCGTATTAGCATGCAAACGCAGAGTTGAGCACCCGTCGTCCTGAGAATATCTCTAGCCTAACCGGGAGTACGCCATGGAATTTGTCGAAAACGCGTGGTACGTGGCGGGTTGGTCGTCGGAGTTCGACGATGAGCTCAGACGCGTCACTGTGCTTGATCGGCATGTGCTCATGTACCGCTGCAGCGACGGCACCGTCGCGGCACTTGAGGACCGTTGCCCCCACCGCCACTTGCCCCTGTCCCACGGCAAACGCATCGGCGACGATGTGCAGTGCGGCTACCACGGCATGACCTTCGACTGCTCTGGCCAGTGTGTGCGCATACCCGGCCAGGACAACGTGCCACGGGCCGCTTACGTTGAGCGCTTCCCCGTCTGTGAGCAGCACGACATCGTCTGGATTTGGATGGGTAATCCGGACTTGGCTGTATCGACTCCGGTGTTCGACTTGCCTGAATTCTCTGACCCGTCTTGGCACGCCCACCAAGGCGAAGCGCTGCATCTCAAATCCCATTACATCAACGTCGCTGAGAATCTAGTGGACCCTGCACACGTGAGCTTCGTGCACCCAACCACCCTTGGCAACGCCGCGAGCGAAAACGTGCCGGTGCACGTGAGCACCGGCGGCGACCCGATTGTCGCGTGGCGCTGGATACGTGACGCAGAGCCAATCGGGTTTTTCAAAAACGTTGGCGGCTTCAGCGCTAACGTCGACCGCTGGCACTACTACTACCTCCACCTGCCGTGCACTGCGGTCATCGACTTTGGCAGTGCAGACGCAGCGTTGTCGCTTGCAGAGGATGAGCGCGACAAAGGCGTGCGCATTCTCGCCTTGCATTTTATAACGCCTGTCAGCGAGCAATATTCCATTGACCGGTGGATGCATTTACGCAATACCGCACTCGATGATGACGAGGTGTCCGCGTCGATGGACGCGATGTTCAAAGTGGCCTTTGCAGAAGACAAGGCCATTCTCGAAGCCATACAAGAAGAAGAAAACCGCCCCTCTCGCAGGCGCCCCATTCGCCTCGCGATCGACAAAGGGTCAACCGTTTACCGCAAGCGTATTAGAGACTTGGTTGAAGCCGAGCGGATTGAGAGCATGGGCGAGCCCGTGGCGCCGTCTTACGTGCACCATGACTGATTAAAGGAATTAAGTGGGTGGGTTGCCTGTAGACCCGCTTGCAACATAAACCGGCCTGACTACGGGCCCAAGGAGTAAGAGGATGAAATTAAGAAGGCATTTTTTAAAACTGACAGTTGCGGCCGCACTGGGCCTCACAGCTGTCGCAGGTCAAGCCGCTGACACGATCAAAATCGGTGAGATCAACCACTACAAACGCATGGCGGCCTTCGCCGGCCCTTACAAGAACGGCATTGAGCTCGCGCTGTCGCAAATCAACGACGCAGGCGGCGTGCTCGGCAAGCCGCTTGAATTTATTTACCGCGACGACCAAGGCAAGCCCGGCGAAGCGATCAAAATCGCTGAAGAGCTCATGACTCGCGATGGCGCGGTCATGCTGACCGGCACCATTCTCTCGAATGTCGGTCTGGCGATCTCGTCATTTGCCGCCGAGAAGAAATACCTCTACCTCGCCTCCGAGCCGCTCGCTGACGCCATTGTGTGGTCCAAAGGCAACGATTACACCTTCCGCCTGCGTGCCTCAACCTACATGCAAGCCGCCATGCTCGCTGAAGAAGCGGCCAAAACGGGTGCGACCAAATTCGCAACCATCGCACCGAACTACGCCTACGGCAAAGACGCAGTAGCCGCGTTTAAAAAGGCGTTGTTGGCGCTTAACCCAGATGTTGAGTTTGTGACCGAGCAGTGGCCTGCACTCTTTAAGATCGACGCCGGCGCGGAAGTGCAAGCGATTGAAGCGGCCAAGCCCGACGCCATCTACAACGTCACCTTCGGCGGTGACCTCGCCAAGTTTGTGCGCGAAGGCACCACGCGTGGTCTCTTTGAAGGCCGCAACGTCTATGGCCTCTTAACTGGGGAGCCCGAGTACCTCGATCCGCTGAAAGACGAGGCGCCCGTAGGTTGGACGGTCACGGGTTACCCTTGGTATGACCTCACCGATGACGCCAACAAAGCCTTCGTTGACGCCTACATGGCGGAATACGACTCCGGTCCCGGTATCGGTTCGTTGGTGGGTTACATGACAGCGCAATCGATCGCCTCTGCCATCACGCGCGCCGGTTCGACCGACACCGACGCACTCGTGGCTGCCTTCAAAGGCCTCGAAGTCGAGACACCCGTTGGACCGATCATGTTCCGTGAGCAAGATCACCAATCCACGATGGGTGCCTTTGTGGGCACGATCGCGCTCAAAGACGACGCGGGCGTGATGGTGGACTGGACCTATAAAAAAGGTGAAGACTACCTGCCGTCAGACGAAGAAGTCGCCAAGCTGCGACCCTGACATCTGCGACTTACAGATGGGCCCACTGCCGAAGCGGCGTGGGCCCATCTGTTAATTGAGGCGAAACTAGCATGGGTTTGTTTGTAGCACAGTTGCTTACCGGGTTGGCGAATGCCGCCACCTTGTTCCTGGTGGCGGCGGGTTTGTCACTTATTTTTGGTGTGACGCGGATCGTGAATTTTGCACACGGTTCGCTTTACATGCTCGGCGCTTACATTGGGTACAACCTGATGCAAGTGTTGCCCGGCGCATTTGGCTTTTGGTCATCTGTGCTCTTGGCCGGTGTGATCGTGGGTTTGATCGGTGTGATCATCGAGGTATGCGTGTTGCGCCCGGTATATCGCGCGCCAGAGCTCTTTCAGTTGGTGGCAACCTTTGGTGTCATCCTTGTCATACAAGATTTGGCTTTGATAATCTGGGGTGCAGAAGACGTGCTCGGGCCACGTGCACCCGGTCTCAAGGGCGTTGTGCGCATCCTCGGTGAACCCGTGCCGATGTACGATCTGGCGATGATCGCGATCACGCCCTTTGTTCTTTTCGCGCTCTGGTACTTGATTTCCCGCACCCGGATTGGTGTCTTGGTGCGCGCGGCGACCCAAGACCGAGAGATGGTCGGCGCGCTCGGCGTCAACCAAGCGTGGTTGTTCACCGGTGTGTTCTTTCTCGGCGCGGCGCTCGCCGGACTGGGCGGTGCAGCCCAACTGCCAAAGGGTGGTGCGGACCTCCTGATGGATTTTAATATCCTCGCTGCGATCTTCGTGGTGGTGGTGATCGGCGGCATGGGCTCATTGCCCGGTGCCTACGTCGCCGCCGTGCTGATCTCAGTGCTCAATGTGTTCGGGGTGGCGTACATACCGCAGAGCACCTTGGTGCTGATGTATGTGGTGATGGCCATTGTGTTGTTGGTCAAACCCTACGGTCTCTTTGGCCGCGAGGAAGTGGCCGGGGAACACGGACAAGTGGGTGAGCCCGAACGCCCAATCAAGCCCGCATCCTTGCGCGTGAGGTTGATAGTCGGCGCAGGCTTGGTGTTGCTCGCGTGTGTGCCGCTCTTTGGCTCCAACTTCACGCAAGTGCTGATTTCAGACATCATCATTTTCTGCCTCTTCGCTGCAAGCTTGCATTTTATTCTTGGGCTCGGGGGCTTGGTGTCCTTTGGTCACGCAGCCTTCTTTGGCGGCGGTGCCTACGTCGCAGCGTTGATTGTCACCTACGCCGACACGCCGATGGAGGTCGCCTTCTTGTTGGCGCCATTGGGCGCGGGCCTGGGTGCAGTGATCATCGGTTGGCTCTGCATGAGCCGCACGGGTGTGTACTTCGCGATGTTGACGTTGGCCTTTGCGCAGCTGATCTGGTCATTGGTGTTCCAGTGGGGCGAAGTGACTGGTGGCGATGACGGCTTGGTCGATATCTGGCCATCTGAGTGGCTCAATGACACCACCCCGTATTTCTATTTCACGCTGGTGCTGGGTGTTGGCGGCATTTTGCTGCTGCGCCACGCTGCGCACTCGCCTTTTGGTTACGCACTGCGCGCCTCGCGCGATTCGAGTCGGCAAGCCGAAGCCACTGGCATCAACACCAAGCGCGTGCAGTGGGCAGCCTTCAGTTTTGCCGGTGCCATGGCGGGCCTTGCCGGCGCGCTCTTTGTCTTCTCCAAGGGCAGTATCTTCCCGTCTGAGCTTGAAATTGCCCGCTCTTTTGATGCGTTGATCGTGATTTTCCTCGGCGGGGTG
This sequence comes from uncultured Granulosicoccaceae bacterium, assembly GCA_937925815.1. GTDB lineage: Bacteria > Pseudomonadota > Gammaproteobacteria > CALCKW01 > CALCKW01 > CALCKW01. Next base: position 22,780 of record CALAMQ010000173.1, read on the forward strand.
AAGACCCTTGCGGGTGCGGTCGTAGGCGGTGCGTCACTTGAGTACGCTAAAGATTTGATCACGCGCTTTGAGTACTGGCGCTTGACACTCGGTTTGCTGATCATCTTTGTGGTGGTCGTCGCGCCTGAGGGCATTGTGGGCACGGCCCGCAAAGCGGCTGAGCGCGTCGGTTTGCTCCCAGACCCGAGTAAGCAGTCATGACGGCGGTATTGCAAGTCGAGAACCTCAGTAAGTCCTTTGGCGGGGTCGTCGCGGTAAGCAACGTCAACTTCGCCGTCGAGAAGGGCGAACTCCTCGCCTTGATCGGTCCAAATGGCGCGGGCAAGAGCACCTGCTTCAACATGTTGATGGGTCAGCTCAAGCCCTCTGCTGGCAAGGTGTTCTTCCAAGGCGAGGACCTCTCGGGCCTACCGAGCCGTGCAATTTGGCGAAAGGGTGTCGGGCGCACCTTTCAGATCACCGCAACCTATGCGTCGATGACCGTTGCTGAAAACGTGCAGATGGCGTTGATCTCGCACAACAAGCGCGTTTTCTCAGTTTTTCCCTACGCACACAAGCTCTACCGCGAGCGCGCCATGGAATTACTGAGCTTGGTTGGGCTCGCCGATCAGGCAGACAGACACTGCGCGATTCTGGCTTACGGTGACCTCAAGCGTCTGGAGCTCGCTATCGCGCTGTGTCATGAGCCCTCCTTGCTGCTCATGGATGAGCCAACTGCAGGCATGGCACCGAGTGAACGTGAGCGTCTGATGGCGTTGACCGCGAGCATCGTTGCGGACAAAGGCATTTCGGTGCTCTTCACCGAGCACGACATGGACACGGTCTTTGCGCACGCTCACCGGATCATGGTGCTCAATCGGGGTGAGTTGATCGCCAACGGCACGGTGGATGAAATCCGCAACAACGCTCAGGTACAAGAGGTGTACCTCGGCGGCGGGAACTTGTACGAGAGCAACGAGGCTGGATGATGATTGACGTTAAAGACATCAACAGCTTTTACGGCAAAGCCCATATCTTGAACGGGCTCAGCTTCAGTATTGGCCAAGGTGAAGTGGTGTCCCTGCTCGGGCGCAATGGGGCGGGTAAAACCACCACAATGAAATCCATCATGCAGCTCGTGCGGCCGGCGTCTGGATCAGTGCGCTTTGCCGACCGAGAGCTCGTGGGCCTGGCGCCTTATCAAGTTGCCAAACTTGGCATGGGCTACGTTCCAGAGGAGCGCCGCATTTTCACCGATCTCACCATCCTCGAGAACCTCGAGGTCGGTCGTCAGCCGGCGCGAGACGGCATAAGTCAGTGGACCATTGAGTTGCTGTTCGAGTTGTTTCCAAACCTCGCCGAGCGGCAGCACAACCGCGGCAAAGCGCTCTCGGGCGGTGAACAGCAAATGCTCACCATCGCACGCACGCTTATGGGTAACCCGGTGTGCCTGTTACTCGATGAACCCTCGGAGGGCATCGCGCCGGTGATCGTTGAGCAAATGGCCAACACCATTCTCAAGATCAAGCAGCAGGGTTTGACGGTGATCTTGTCAGAGCAAAATCTGCACTTTGCACGGTTGGTCGCTGACCGGGCCATCATCATCGAAAGTGGGGAGATGCGCTTTGATGGGGCGTTCAGTGAACTGGACGCGAACCCTGAGCTGCAAGAAGCCTATATCGCGGTAAGTTAGGAAAGTCCCGAGCAAGTCCTATCTGGCAAGGAGACCTGCCCTCGGAGCACCGGCCCGGTCCGCTTTTTTGGATGGTCGGTCACAGGGATGGCTTTGCCTTGTTTCGCACTCAGCTGGGACTCGCTCGGAGCCTCCCCAGGGGAGTCGCGGTTCAGCGTGTGGTGTGGCGGGTAGCCGCTTTGGTGTGCGGCGGAAGAGTGGCGCGGACGCGCGCGCTCTTAATGTGGGCTCGGCCCCAGCGTGGGGCCTGAGCCTCAATGGGGTCTCAGCGGGTGCCGTAGACCACCATGGTCTTGCCACGTGCGTGGATCATCTCTTGTTCTTCGAGATCTTTGAGCACGCGCCCAACCATCTCACGCGAACAACCCACAATTCGCGCAATCTCTTGGCGCGTGATGCGAATCTGCATGCCGTCGGGGTGGGTGATGGCGTCGGGCTGTTTGGCGAGGTCGAGCAAGGTGGCGGCGACACGGCCGGTCACATCCAGAAACGCGAGGTCTTTGACCTTGCTCGATGTCTTGCGCAAGCGCGAGGCAATCTGGCGGGTCAACGCGAACAGAATCTCAGGCTCCTGCTTTGAAAGGCGCTTGAATTGCTCGTAGTTGATCTCAGCGAACTCGCATTTTGAGCGCGCAACCACCCAGGCCGAGCGGTTAGCTGCGTCTTCAAACAGCCCCATCTCACCGAAGAAGTCACCCTTGTTCAGGTAGGCCAAGATGATTTCACGACCGTCGTCGTCTTCCACCAGCACGCTGACGGAGCCCTCGACGATGTAATAGAGCGTCTCCGGTTGGTCACCGTGGTGAATGATCGTGGTTTTGTTCGCGTACTGTCGTCTGTGACTGTGGCGAAGGAATGTCTGCAACCAGGCTTCCGGTTGGACCATGTTTCGCGGCGGGATCATAATCCTTGGCGCTCCGTTCATTCCCATTAACTCTCTGTGGGGGGCCTGTAAAACACGTTCAGGCCAGTATCGTATTCGTCTACGCAGCAGGCCCCGTCGTGGTGCGACGGAGGCAGCTATGCGAAGCTATCGGCCCGAGCGAGTAGAATTTGAATCTCATCTGGCAGTGTTTTAAGAGCAAATCCCATGCAAACGCGCGTTAAGTGGTTAGAGCAGAAGACTTTCGTGGCCGAGACCGGCAGTGGCCACGTCGTGGCTATGGACGGTGCACCGGAGTCTGGCGGGCGAAATTTGGCCGCTCGCCCAATGGAAATGGTGCTTGTCGGGCTCGGCGGTTGTTCAGCCTACGATGTCGTGATGATGCTCGAGAAATCGCGCCAGTTGCCGGACACCTTTGAAGTGCGAATGGACGCCAGCCGGGTCGATGCGGTCCCCGCGGTGTTTGAAGCCATCGAACTGGTGTTCAGCTTTACCGGTGACGCACTCAATGAAAAGGCGATACAGCGCGCGGTGAGCTTGTCGATGGAGAAGTATTGCTCAGTGACCAAGATGCTCGAACCGACAGTCAAGATCACTTGGGCAATTGAGATAAACCCTTAAAATCAAAAAGATAGGGTAGGGCGCTGCGCTCCATAGAGCGTGGGGCAGTATCCGTAACTGCCCTCTTCGCACCGGTATGTGCGCGATTGAGCGTTTTGGTGCTTGTGCCGAAGGGGCAGGTCCCCTACAATTGACGGTTTCTCTGCGCCACAACCCTTTGAGTGTGGCTGCCATGGTCCTTGAGACCACCTTGGAGTACGCAATGAAGACCTTCAGCGCCAAGCCGGCGGAAGTCAAACGTCAGTGGTTTGTGGTCGATGCCGACGGCAAGACCCTTGGTCGCTTGGCGAGTGAAATCGCCCGCCGCCTGCGTGGCAAGCACAAGCCCGAATACACCCCCCACGTGGACACCGGCGATTACATCGTCGTGATCAACGCGGAAAAGATCGCCGTGACAGGCAAGAAAGAGACTGACAAGCTCTATCACCACCACACGGGTTACATCGGTGGTCTCAAGACAGTCAATCTCGCCAAGCAGCGTGCTGAGCACCCTGAGCGTATCTTGCAGTCTGCTGTTAAAGGTATGCTGCCGAAGAACCCGCTCGGTCGCGCCATGTTCAAGAAGCTGCGCGTTTTCGCCGGCTCCAATCACTCGCACGTCGCGCAGCAGCCGACGCCGCTCGATATCTGAGTTAAACACTTATGGCTGATCAGTATTACGGCACTGGCCGACGCAAGACTTCCAGCGCACGCGTGTTCATGCGTGCCGGTGGCGGTTCCATCACCGTCAACAGCAAGCCGATCGAAGACTTCTTTGGTCGTGAGACCTCACGCATGATCGTGCGTCAACCGCTCGAGGCGCTGTCGGTATCGGATAAATTCGATTTCGCCATCACCGTCAACGGTGGCGGCAGCAGCGGCCAGGCCGGCGCTATCCGCCTCGGCATCGCCCGTGCACTGCTCTCCTACAACGAAGAGCTCCGCTCCGACCTGCGTCGCCACGGCTTCCTCACCCGTGATGCACGTAAAGTTGAGCGTAAGAAAGTCGGCTTGCGTAAAGCCCGTCGCGCGACGCAGTTCAGCAAGCGCTGATCCGCAACCCGCCGCGACAGGAAAGCCCTGCCTTTGCAGGGCTTTTTTTTGTCTGCTGTTTTTGCCTTGCTGTCGCAGTTGACGAAAAGCTTGTCGGTTTTCGTTGCATTGTGCAGCGCAATGCGTTTAAATCTCCGGCTTAGTCACTCCCGCACTGATCCCTTGTCCACAACCATGTTCGCTGTCCACTGCTCAAGCGCCCAGACCCGTCGGTTCCAATCGAACGGTGGCGTGTGCGCGGCTGTGACCTCGGGTTGTGGCGGCTCGGCGTCGTGCGCCCTGTCATCAGGTTCATCCTGATCTGAACTCCCCGACCTGAAGCGTTTGCCAGATTCCGCACCTTCGGGAAGGCGGAACCTCTCTCATTCGTTTCAACCCGTCGAGGACCCCATGACTGCTGACAACACACCAAGCCACCGTCCCGCTAACCCGAACTTTTCCTCTGGCCCGTGCGCCAAGCGCCCCGGCTACCGCGTGGACACCTTGGATCTCTCGGCGCTGGGACGCTCACACCGTGCCGCCCCCGGCAAAAGCCAGCTTGCAGACGTCTGCAGCCGCACAGCTGAATTGCTCGAGTTGCCTGAAGGCTACCGCGTTGGCGTCGTGCCCGGTTCGGATACCGGCGCCTTTGAGATGGCCATGTGGAGCCTGCTCGGCGCGCGCCCGGTTGAAATCCTCGCTTGGGAATCGTTTGGCAAAGGGTGGGTCACGGATGCTGTCAAACAGCTCAAACTGCCGTCACTCAACGTGCACGAGGCAGATTACGGTGAATTGCCAAGCCTGGAGAATCTCGATCAGGATGCAGACATCGTCTTCACGTGGAACGGCACCACCTCCGGTGTGTGCGTGCCCAACGGCGACTGGATCCCAGAAGACCGCGCGGGCCTGACACTGTGCGACGCAACGTCTGCTGTGTTCGCCATGGACATTCCGTGGCACAAAATTGATGTCGCGACCTTCTCTTGGCAGAAGGCGCTCGGCGGCGAGGGCGGCCACGGCGTGATCGTGCTCAGCCCGCGCGCTGTAGAACGGCTTGAGTCTTACACACCAAGCTGGCCCATCCCGAAAATCTTTCGCCTGACCAAGGGCGGCAAGTTGATTGAGGGCATCTTCAGCGGCGCCACCATCAACACACCGTCCATGCTGTGCGTGGCGGATTGCCTCGACGCACTCGACTGGGTGGCGGAGGTTGGCGGCACGCGCGCAACCCAGGCGCGCACCAGTGAGAACGCCGCCGTGATTGAAGCGGCCGTGGCCGAGCGCGACTGGCTCAACTACCTCGCCAAAGACCCGGCAACCCGCTCGACCACCAGCGTGTGTTTGACCGTGGACGCAGACCCCGCTGCGGTCAAGCAGATGGTGTCGCTCTTGGCATCTGAAAAAGCCGCCTTTGATATCGGCGCCTACCGCGACGCCCCGGCTGGGCTTCGCATCTGGTGTGGCCCGACGGTGGAATCCGACAACTTACGCGCCTTGGTGCCCTGGCTCGACTGGGCCTACCAACGCGCCACCCAATAATCTCTCGACTCAGGAAATCCCATGTTTAAGGTTAAGACCTACAACGCCATCTCAGAAGTTGGGTTGGCCCGTTTTAGTGCGGAAAAATACCGTGTCAGTGACGCCGAAGAGTCGCCTGATGCGTTGATGCTCCGAAGCCAGAAATTGCACGGCATGGACGTGCCGGAGTCTCTGTTGGCCGTGGCGCGCGCGGGCGCGGGTGTCAACAATATCCCGGTTGAGGACTACACCGCCAAAGGCGTGGTGGTGTTCAACACCCCGGGCGCCAATGCCAACTCGGTGAAAGAGCTGGTGCTCGCGGGCATGTTGCTCTCGTCCCGCGGCATAGTGCCTGGCTTGGCATACAGTCAGAGCCTGTCAGATATGGACGACGCCGCCGAAATGAACGTGCTGCTCGAGAAGCAGAAAAAACAATTCGCTGGCAGCGAGTTGCGCGGCAAGACGCTTGGCGTAATTGGCCTCGGTGCCATCGGGTCATTGGTTGCCGACACCGCGTTGTCGCTTGATATGGACGTTATCGGCTACGACCCTGCCATCTCGGTTGAAGCCGCATGGCGTTTGCAGAGCCGCGTGCAGCGTGCTGAGAACATCAACGCGCTGATCGCGCGCTCTGATTACATCACCTTGCACGTGCCCGCGATTGACGCCACCAAGCACATGATCAACAGCGACGCGCTCGCCAACGCAAAGGCCGGCGCGGTGCTGCTGAACTTTGCGCGCGGCGGTGTGGTGGATACCGAAGCCGTTGTTGCCGCTCTCGACGCTGGCAAGCTCGGGCGCTACGTCTGTGACTTCCCGGAGCCGCGTCTGCTCGGGCGCGATGACGTGCTGGCCATGCCGCACATCGGCGCCTCAACCCGTGAAGCGGAAGAGAACTGCGCGCGCATGGCAGCCGATCAACTCATGGATTACCTTGAGAACGGCAACATCAAAAACAGCGTGAATTTCCCGGCCATCGCTATGCAGCGCGAGAGCTGCTGCCGCCTGACCTTCGCCAACCACAACGTCGCTGGCGTGTTGGGTGATGTGCTCTCGATCATCAAGCGCTATGACGTCAACGTCACCGACATGGTCAACAAGAGCCGCGGCGAGCTTGCGTACAACATCCTCGATATCGAATCCAATCCACCGGAAGCGATGATCGAAGAATTGCGCGGTTTGCAGCAGCTATTTGCGATGCGTGTGATCTGCGACTGCTAAATACGCAGAGCCGAACCACAACCACCGTTGCCCTCATGTGGGCGCGGTGGCTGTGTTCTAATTCGGCATGTCTGATCAATCGCGTGGACTCGCCTGGATAGCACTGGGCGGTGTGTTCTTTGTTGTCTTCATGGTCTTGGTGCGTCAGGTCAGCCTCTCGCTGCACCCGGTGCAGTCTGCGTTTGTGCGTTACGCGATGGGCCTGCTGTTGATCGCGCCGCTGTTGTGGCGTCAGGGGCCGGCGCTGTTCGCGCGTGGACACGTGCGCCAACACGCACTGCGTGGCGTGCTGCACGGCATCGGTGTGTTGCTCTGGTTCTACGCCATTGCGCGTCTGCCGCTCGCGGACGTGACCGCGCTCGGTTTCACCGCGCCAGTCTATGTCTTGCTCGGCGCCTGGCTGTTTCTCGGTGAGTCACTGACCACCGTGCGCGTGGCGTCGGTGATGGTGGGGCTGTGTGGGGTGATGCTCATCCTGCGGCCGGGTTATTCACCGGTTGGGCTGGCCACGATTGCCATGTTGCTCGCAGCACCGCTCTTTGCCGCCTCGAAGTTGCTCACCAAATCATTAGTGCGGTACGACAGCAGCGAGACCGTGATTGCCTACCTCGCGGTCTTTTGCACGCTCACCATGCTGCCGTTTGCGGTGGCCGTCTGGCAACCGCCCGAAGACTGGCAGTTGGTGGTGCTCTTTGGCACGGCGGTGTTTGCCACCGCCAGCCACTGGTGCGTGGCCAAGGGGCTCTCGAGCGTTGCCGTCACCGCCGCGCAGCCCGTTGAATTTCTGCAATTAGTGTGGAGTGCGCTGATGGGTTATATCCTCTTTGCCGAGCAACCCAGCGTGTTGGTCGTCCTCGGTGCCTCGCTGGTGATCGCGAGTGCCACCTGGGTGGCGCACCACGAATCCCGAGCGCAAACGCAACCCAGCATATGAATAACGATTACGAGCCCGACGATTTCGACGCGGAAGAAGACTTCGATGACGAAGACGAATTCCGCGGACCGAGCCGCTCCCAGCAAAAGCGCGATCACAAAGCGCTGCGCGACCTCGTGCGCGCGCTGGTGGCGCTCCCGCCCGCAACCCTCGCCACCTTGCCGATAGAGCCCGGATTGGCCGAGCAGCTGCACGCAGCCAAGCAATTGGTGCCCAAGGCGCTCAACCGTGAGATTCGCTACCTCACGCGGCAGTTGGTCGACGCCGACCCCGAGGCGCTGCGCACCGTGATCGAGCGCCACCACGCGCCGCATAAAATGGAAATCAAAGCGCTGCACGCCGCCGAGCATTTGCGTGACACGCTGATTGCGGGTGACGACGCGGCGCTCAGTCAGCTGTTTGACCGCCACCCGTCCGCAGACCGTCAGCAGCTGCGCCAACTGGTGCGTGCCGCGCGCAAAGAGCACGCGGCAGGCGCTGCACCCAAAGCCGCGCGCAAGTTGTTTAAAGCGCTGCACGCGCTAGAAAACGCTGCGAGCACGGGCGGGGATAGCGCGCTGTAACACAAGGCCGGCAACCAGCTCGCCACACCATGGAACTGCCCAGTTGGTACACTGTCCGATGGGCGTCCCCGTGCGCCACTCAATCAACAAACAGCCAGATTGCCATGAACAGCCCCTTGCACTTGCCAGACGCCCACCCACCCGTCGCCACGCCAAAAGTGGGCGTGTTGTTGGTCAACCTCGGCACCCCAGACGGCACCGATTACTGGTCGATGCGGCGCTACCTCTCGGAGTTTTTGAGCGACACCCGCGTCATTGAAACCTCGAAGTGGATCTGGCAACCGATTCTGCAAGGCATCATCCTGACGCTGCGCCCGAGCAAGAGCGGCGAGGCCTACAAATCCATCTGGATCGAAGAGACGGACGAATCGCCACTGCGCAAATTCACCCGCGACCAATCCGCCGCGCTGGCCGAGCGCATTGGCTCTGATCACTTGGTGGTGGACTGGGCCATGCGCTACGGCAACCCCTCGATTGCCTCCAAGCTCGACGGGCTGCGCGAGCAGGGCTGCCAACGCATCTTGGTGATGGCGCTCTACCCGCAGTACAGCGCGACCACAATGGCCTCGGTCTACGACAAAACCTTCCTCGCGCTCAAGCACCTGCGCTGGCAGCCGGCCGTGCGCACCCTGCCGGCCTTCCACGATCACCCAACCTACATCGATAAACTGGCAACCAGTATCGAGAAAGGCGTGGCCGCTGCTGACTTTGACCCCGAGGTCGTGTTGCTGTCGTACCACGGCATCCCGAAAAAGTATTTCGACAAAGGCGACCCCTACCACTGCCACTGCCACAAAACCACGCGCCTGGTGCGCGAGCGCCTGGGCTGGAGCGAAGAGAAGCTGCAAATGAGTTTTCAGTCGCGCTTTGGGCCGGCTGAGTGGTTGCAGCCCTACACCGACAAAACCCTCGAGCGCCTCGCCGAAGAAGGCATCAAGCGCGTGATGGTGGCAGCGCCTGCGTTTATCTCAGATTGCGTTGAGACGCTCGAAGAGATCGCCCTCGAGGGCCGCGACACCTTCCTCGAAGCCGGCGGCGAACACTTCGACACCATCCCCTGCCTGAACGCGAGCGAAGAGTGCATCGACGTGCTCGAAACCCTCGCCAAAAACGAACTGCTCGGCTGGCACAACCTCGACTGATTCAAGCTGGGTCAGAGAGTGGTGGATCGTGGGGCAAAGCGGTGCCCACGGCTGATATCCGCCCAAAACGCGCGCGCAGCCGCTTGCAACCGCCGCCGAACGTGGCGGTGAGTGGGGGGCGAGGGCGGTAAAGTGGTATTCCCGGCTGTGGCGCCGGATTTCCGGCCTGATACCGCTTGGTGACACCGCGCACAGGTCCCGTGCGTCAATCAGTGAGACAATGTGCGGTTATCCGCATTCTGCCGTGGCCGGAGGTCACCATGCACACAGCCAAACCGCTCTTCTCGTACCGCAAGCACTGGGCACACAAATTCGGCACAGCGCCTTTCCTGCCGATGAGCCGCGAGGAGATGAACGAGCTCGGCTGGGACGCCTGCGACATTATCGTTGTCACCGGTGACGCCTATTGCGACCACCCAAGCTTCGGCATGGCGGTCATTGGCCGCTTCCTCGAGGCCCAGGGCTTTCGCGTTGGCATCATCGCGCAGCCGGATTGGCAGTCAGCTGAACCCTTCAAAGAGCTCGGCCGCCCCGAACTCTTCTTTGGGGTGACCGCCGGCAACATGGACTCTTTGGTCAACCACTACACCTCAGACCGCCGCCTGCGCCACAACGACGCCTACACCCCGCACAACGCGCACGGCAAGCGCCCGGACCGCGCCGCCACGGTGTACAGCAACCGCTGCCGCGAAGCTTACAAAGACGTGCCGATTGTGGTCGGCGGCATCGAAGCGAGCCTGCGCCGCATCGCGCACTACGACTACTGGAGCGACAAAGTGCGCCGCTCCGTGCTGCTCGACTCCAAAGCCGACCTCCTGCTCTACGGCAACGCCGAGCGTGCGCTCGGGGAAGTGGCGCACCGCTTGGCGGCGGGTGAAGCAATCACCGACATCCAGGACATCCGCGGCACCGCCTTCATGCGCAAAGCCGTGCCCGAGGGATACCTTGAAGTTGACTCGACCACCGTCGATGCGCCCGGCAAAGTGGATGCCCACATCGACCCCTACAAGATGGACGGCATGGAGGGCGCCGCGCGCACCACGCAGCCCGGCCGCGAGCCGGCCTGCGGCACTGTTAAACCCGATTCGCAAAGCGACGCGGCACCCGACTCGTCACCTGCGGCGCCAAACGACGCCCTAGACACCCCAACCCAATCTACCGTGTTGCAATTTGACCGCAACGCCCGCATTTCGCGCGACAAACAAGTCATCCGCCTGCCGTCTTTTGAGCAAGTGAAAGAAGACGAGGTGCTCTACGCCCACGCCTCCCGGGTGATGCACCTTGAGACCAACCCCGGCAACGCCCGTGCGCTGGTGCAGCGCCACGGCAAGCGCGACGTCTGGCTCAACCCGCCACCAATCCCGCTGACCACACCCGAGATGGACGCGATCTTCGACCTGCCGTACCAGCGCGTGCCGCACCCGGTGTACGGGGGTGCAAAAATCCCCGCGTACAACATGATCCGTTTCTCCGTGAACATCATGCGCGGTTGTTTTGGTGGCTGTACCTTTTGCTCCATCACCGAGCACGAAGGCCGCGTGATCCAGAGCCGCTCTGAAGACTCCATCGTGCGCGAAGTCGAGGCCATGCAAGACGTGCCGGGTTTCACCGGCATCGTCTCAGACCTCGGCGGCCCCACCGCCAACATGTACCGCCTCGCGTGCAAGTCGCCCGAGATTGAAAAAGTGTGCCGGCGTTTGTCATGTGTGTACCCAGACATCTGCAAAAACCTCAACACCGACCACGCGCCGCTGGTGAAACTCTACCGCCGCGTGCGCGAGATGCCAGGGGTCAAGAAAGTGTTGATCGCGTCAGGCTTGCGCTATGACCTCGCCGTGCGCGACAAGAACTACGTCAAAGAGCTCGTGAGCCACCACGTCGGTGGTTACCTCAAAATCGCGCCCGAGCACACCGAAGGTGGGCCGCTCTCGAAAATGATGAAGCCCGGCATGGGCGCATACGATGAATTCAAGCGCCTGTTTGAAAAATTCTCCAAAGAGGCGGGCAAAGAGCAGTACCTGATCCCGTACTTCATCGCCGCGCACCCCGGCACCACCGTTGAAGACATGGTCAATCTTGCACTTTGGCTCAAAGCCAACAACTTCCGCGCAGACCAAGTGCAAGCCTTCCTGCCAACGCCCATGGCGCTTGCCACCACCATGTACCACTCCGAGAAAAACCCGCTCAAAGGCGTCAAACGCGAGACCGGCGAGAGCGTCTCAAGCGCACGCGGCCTCAAACAACGCCGCCTGCACAAAGCCTTCCTGCGCTACCACGATCCTGAAAACTGGCCGCTGCTCAGGCAAGCGCTAAAGGACATGGGCCGTGCGGATTTGATTGGGAATGGGAAGAAGCATTTGATCCCGACGTTTCAGCCTAAGGGGACTGGGAAGGCGGGTGGTGAGGGTGCGCGTACCGGGCGCAAGCATGGTAAGCAGACGTTTATGACTAAGCATGTGCATGCTGGGGATTTGAAGGGGAAGCCTGGTGGGCGGGGGAAGGGGGTGAGGTGATTTTTTCGATCTGTGTGATCAATTTGGGTGAGGTTTTTTTTGATTGATTTGGTGTACTTTTCTAACTAATCGGTATTAGTCGCGACCTGATCTGACAGTTACCGATCACACCAACGCTCGGTATCGTCATCAATCGCGTACATCCCGGTCTGCTGCATCGGTGGCCTTGATCTGCGCGTTCAGCCTGTCGAGTCGGGTGCTGACAACTGGAATCCAAGACAGGCGGGTTCTGCCCCGATTTCACGACCAATAGATTTGGCTGGTCTATTTCTGACACGTGCCCATGTCGGACTCTGAACATCGATCTAATCGTTGGTTTCTACAATCAAATTACCATTGCCTATGATCTTGC
>CALAMQ010000174.1 GCA_937925815.1 uncultured Granulosicoccaceae bacterium
AAGGAGATCCGCGCGGCGGTTGCCACCGCCGCGGACCACCAGCTCAATGGGCGGCAGACGGTGTTGTTTGTCGATGAGGTGCACCGCTTCAACAAGTCCCAGCAAGACGCGTTTTTGCCGCACATCGAAGACGGCACCGTGGTGTTCCTCGGGGCCACCACCGAGAACCCGGCCTTTGAGCTCAACAACGCCTTGCTCTCGCGCGTGCGCACCTACGTGCTCAAGTCCTTGGAGCCCGAGGACATCGTGCAGCTCTTGCGCTCGGCGCTCTCGGACCGCGAACACGGCCTCGGCGCGCGCGAACTCGACCTGATCCCCGTCGCGCTCGAGCGGCTGGCAGTGGCGGCGGACGGGGATGCGCGCCGCGCGCTGAGCCTGCTGGAGCTCGCGGCCGACCTCGCCATCGACGGGCGGGTGGACGAGGCTGTCCTCGCCGATGCCCAGAAGGGCTCGCTGCGGCGCTTTGATAAGGGCGGGGACGCCTTCTACGACCAGATCTCGGCGCTGCACAAGTCGGTGCGCGGCTCGGACCCGGATGCGTCCTTGTACTGGCTCTGCCGCATGCTCGACGGCGGCTGCGACCCGCAGTACATCGCGCGCCGGGTGGTGCGCATTGCGAGTGAAGACATCGGCAACGCCGACCCGCGCGCGCTTGAGTTGTCAGTTGCCGCCTGGCACAGCCTCGAACGCCTCGGCAGCCCGGAGGGTGAACTCGCGCTTGCCCAAGCGGTGATTTACTGTGCCGCTGCGGCCAAAAGCAATGCCGTCTACAACGCTTTCAAGGCGGCGATGGCCTTTGTCCAGGGGCGTGGCTCGGACCCGGTGCCGGACGCCCTGCGCAACGCGCCCACGGCGCTCGCGCGCGAGCTTGGGCACGGCGCGACCTACCGCTACGCCCACGACGAACCGGATGCCTTTGCCGCTGGCATGTCGTACTTCCCGGAGTCCACTGGCGAGCCGCGGTTTTACCAACCGGTCGACCGCGGACTCGAACAGCGTATTGCCGAAAAGCTCGATGCGCTGCGCGCGCGCAACACGGCCGCACGCGAAAGTTGAGTGTGGTCACGCAATCGCGTGCGAATAGATTGACGCGTCCCGCGTCGTTAGCTCGGCACCGCTGCCAGTAATTTGTCTTCAAATGGTTCTACGCCTCAACCCCTGCGCGTTGAGGCTGTTTGTGTGTGCCAAAGCTCGCCGCTTGCTGGCAACAATGGCGGCAAGAACCACCCTCAAAAATCTCTCTTTCCGCTTTGTTAACACTGGCACCAAATTTTCAAGAGAGGGTTCGGTCGATGGCTTCCCTTCTTCGCATCGTCAAGATGATCAAGTATCGGATTGCATCGCCGCTAATCACCCTGAGGCGGCGATGCGCTTGCTGGGCCAGACGCATCCGAAAGAGAAAATACGAGGTGGGAGTGCATGTCAATGCGTAGAGACAAGCTCGAAAACGAGCAAACGTGGCGACCAGATGATTTGGTTCTGGCACCCGAGGATCTAGAGCAGATTCTCTACATAGAAGATGCAAGACGTTTGCAGGCAGGCATCGCTTTGTTGAATGTTGAGATTCAACGTTTGTTTGAAGAGTCGCGGCACCCGCAAAACGACTGATCAAACAAGCGTTCTTAAAAAACCCGCAGTGTGATGCACAGCGGGTTTTTTTTTGCCCGTCGTTTTTTCACTCACAGCGCGAGACGTCGTTTAAAAATTCACTGGTGTTGCGCCAGCGCCCAGCTCACGTGTTCAGCAAGCATTGCGTTGTCGCTGTCGGCACGACTTCGCAACGCTGCGGTCACGTCCGCTGAGGTTGGCGCGTTGCCGAGCGCGATGGCCAAGTTGCCAAGCCACTTGTGGTAATTGATGCGGCGGATTGGCGAGCCTTCAAAACGGCTGAGAAAGTCATCCTCTGTCCAAGCGAAGAGATCCACCAAGGTCGCGGTGTCGAGGTTGTGCCGGGCTTGGAAATCCGTGACCACAGGGGCTGCTGCAAACTTGTTCCACGGGCACACCAGTTGGCAGTCGTCGCAACCGTACACGCGGTTGCCCATCGCGCGCCGAAATTCTTCCGGGATGGGGCCGTCGAGCTCGATGGTGAGGTAGGAGATGCAGCGGCGCGCGTCGACGGTGTAGGGCGCGACAATGGCGCCGGTTGGGCAGGCGGGCAAGCAGGCGGTGCAACTGCCGCAGTGCGGTTGCGCCTGAGGGGTGTCGAGATCGAGCGGCAGGTCGGTGAAGAGCTCGCCGAGAAAAAACCAACTGCCGGCGCGCTCGTTGATGAGATTGCTGTTCTTGCCAATCCAGCCAAGCCCCGCGCGCATCGCTAGTGCTTTCTCCATCACTGGCGCACTGTCCACCAACGCGCGCACGCCAATGTCACCCGCGGCCTCGCGCAACCGCTTGCCGAGGGTTGCTAGGCGCTTGCGCATGAGCTTGTGGTAGTCGCGGCCGAGGGCGTAGCGCGAGATGTACGCGCGCTCAGGGGCGTCCAGGCAGGCTTGCATGGCGTCGTGGGAGTCGCTGAGGTAATCCATGCGCACGGAGATCACGCGCCGCGTGCCGGGCACCAGTGCCTCAACTGAGGTGCGCTTGTCGGCGTGGCGCGGCAGCCAAGCCATCTCGCCGTGCTGGCCGTCTGCGAGCCACTGTTCAAAGCGGGCCGCGTGCTCGCCGAGCGAGCCGTCACTGATGCGGCAGTCGGCGAAGCCGAGCTCGGCGGCCCAGGCTTTGAGCGAGGCGGTCAGGGATTGGCGCTTGGCGGGGTCCATCGCAGCTACACTGAATTGAGGCATACAGTGTATCGGGCAACGGCGGTGGAGTGGATCTGGATCATGGCGGGTGGCGCCACGGGGGCTGCGCTGCGGCACGCAACCGTGCTGACTCTGGCGCGCCCGAACGGCGGGCTGCCGCTTGGCACACTGGTGGTCAACGGGGTGGGGTGCGCGATTGCCGGGCTGGTGCTCGCGTGGCTGACAGTGCGCGCAGGCGACGCCGCGTGGCGGCCGTTTTTGCAAGTGGGGTTGCTCGGTTCACTGACCACCTTCTCGGCGTTTTCGGTTGAGACCCTGCGCTTGTTTGAGAGCGGGGCGATTGGCCTTGGTGTGGCGAACGTGGCGCTGAACGTGGGTGTGTCATTGCTCGCGGTGACAATTGGTTATCTAACACTGCGCGCCGTGCTTGCGTGACATAGAATTGCGGTATTCCTTTGACACTCTCACAACGCGCAACGCCCTGACATGATTGATCCCAAACTGCTCCGCTCCGACATCGACACAGTGGTCGCGAACCTCGCGCGCCGTGGCTACGCCTTCGACACCGAACGCTTCCAGTCGCTCGAGTCGCGCCGTCGTGATGTCCAGGCCTCGACCCAGGAGCTGCAAGCCGAGCGCAATGCGAGTGCCAAGCAGATTGGCCGCGCGAAAGCGCAGGGCGAAGACGTGCAGCCCCTGCTCGACGCGGTGGCAGACCTTGGCGACAAACTTAAAGCCGCCGAAGCGGACCTTGCGGTGGTGCAGGACGAACTCGACGACCTCTTGTCCGGTGTGCCGAACCTGCTGCACGACTCGGTGCCGGCCGGCGCGAGCGAAGACGGCAACCAAGAAATCCGCCGCTGGGGCACCCCGCGCAGCTTTGTTTTTTCACCGCTGGACCACATGGACCTCGCCGAGGGCGGTGATATCGACGCCGAGATGGGCACCAAGCTCACCGGCAGCCGCTTCACCGTGTTGCGCGGCGACGTCGCGCGGCTGCACCGCGCCCTGATCCAATTCATGTTGGACGTGCACACATCCGAGCATGGCTACAGCGAAGTCAACGTGCCCTATGTGGTGAACGAAGATTCCTTGCGCGGCACCGGGCAACTGCCGAAGTTTGGTGAGGACTTGTTCGCGCTCGAAGGTGAGCGCAGCTTCTTTTTGATTCCAACCGCTGAAGTGCCGGTGACGAACTTCGCGCGTGGTGAGCTCTTTGACGCCGACCAACTGCCGCAGCGCTACGTCAGCCACACGCCGTGCTTCCGTTCCGAAGCCGGCAGCCACGGCCGCGACACCCGTGGGTTGATCCGTCAGCACCAGTTTGAAAAGGTGGAGATGGTGCACCTGGTGCCGGCCGAGCAAAGCTGGGACACGCTGGAGCAGCTGATTGGCCACGCCGAAACCATTTTGCAGCGGCTTGAGCTGCCGTATCGGGTAGTGAACCTGTGCAGCGGTGATATCGGCTTTGGCTCGTCCAAGACCTACGACATTGAAGTGTGGCTGCCGGGGCAAGACGCCTTCCGTGAGATCTCCTCGTGCAGCAACATGACCGACTTCCAGGCGCGCCGCATGGTGGCCCGTCGCCGCAACCCCGAGACCAACAAGCCAGAGTTGATTCACACGCTGAACGGCTCAGGCCTGGCCGTGGGCCGGACCTTGATCGCGGTGCTGGAGAACTACCAACAGGCCGACGGCACCGTGAGCGTCCCAGACGCGCTCAAACCCTACATGGGCGGCAAAGAGACCCTCAAGGTCAAATAACGGGCAGGCCCTGCAACCAACCGTTCTGTGGGGTCGGGCTCTGTAGGGTCGGGCTTCAGCCCGACCCACATACCCCAAACCCGCCACGGGCAATGGCAACGGCGACGAATCCGTAGGGTCGGGCTTCAGCCCGACCTACATACCCCAAACCCGCCACGGGCATGGCAACGGCCACGAACCTGTTGGGTCGGGCTTCAACCCGACCCACACCCGCACAACCCCCTACGCCGCGCTCATCAAAAACAACACAAACACCAACACGGCGATCAACGGCAGCGCCGCGCCCATCCAATCGGCGCTACTGCCTTTGGGGGAATTGCGCGCCATGTTCAACGCGCGCGGGATCACGAACACCGCGATCGCCACCGCGAACACCGCTTGCAGCACTAATGTCCAATCCATGTCTCACTCCCTCGGGCGTCGCGCCCTGGGTTAATCAATTGATCAAAAAAAACGCCCCGACTGGCGGGGCGTTTGGCCAAACTTGCTAGAGATCAGTCGTCGCCGCCAGCGAAGCCCAGCAGCATCAGCAGGCTCTGGAAGAGGTTGATGATGCTCAGGAACAGGCTCGCGGTCATGACGATGTAGTTGTCGACGTGGCCGTGCACCATTTGGCTGGTCTCGTACAGGATGAAACCGCTCATCAGCAGCACGATGGCCGCAGACATCGCGAGGCTCAGCGCCGGCACCTGGAAGAAGAGGTTGGCGAGCATGGCGAGCACAACCACGATCATGCCAACGGCAAGGAAGCCGCCCATGAAGCTGAAATCACGGCGCGAGGTGAGCGCGTAACCAGACAGACCTAGGAAGATTGCGCCGGTGCCGCCCATTGCCATCATCACCGTCTGGCCGCCGTTGGGCATGGCGAGGTAGTGGGCGAGGATGGGGCCAAGACCAAAGCCGAGCAGGCCAGTGAACGCGAACACCACGCCGATACCGGCGCCGGAGTTGGCGGTCTTGGGCAACACGAACCAGAGCAGACCAATGCCGACGAGGTTTGCCACCAAGCCGATCATGTAAGGGGTGCCGAGCATAATAGACAGCCCAGCCATCGCCGCGCTGAACAACAGTGTCATGGACAGCAGGGTGTAGGTGCTGCGGATGAGTTTGTTGGTCTCGAGCGTACTGCGTGTGCCTAACGCTTGGGTTTGCATTGCGTAAAACTCCTTGTGACGTTGTATCTGAAGTGTATGACCTATTTCGCCCGCGCGAGTTCGGTATTGAGTCTGTACATGAATATGTCGTGCCCAAGACAAAATATCAAGGGGAAGATTTACGATTTTTGACGCCAATTCAATAAGCTAGCGCTACATAAATAAGTATGCGCTCGCACCCGGACGGCCACAAAATCGCGCCGCGATGACATTCGAGCACCTCCACCGTTTGCCACCGCCCCAAAATCCGCTACACTAGGCGGCTTCGGTGGCGCGGCGTGACACAAACACCCGCAACCCAGCCACCAACGCGCTGCGCATCCGTGGAAGCAGCCATGCCCTCTCGCAAACGGGCAGCGGAAACTGCCGGAGAGGTGGCAGAGTGGTCGAATGCGACGGTCTTGAAAACCGTTGAACTGTTAAAGGTTCCGTGGGTTCGAATCCCACCCTCTCCGCCATCTTCAAGCTCAGCGATATTCTTGAATTCAACTCCGCCGTCCAAAGTAGCGCCTCTCTCAAAAGAGGGTGGGTTCGAACCCAGGGGTTCGATCAGTTGCCAAAGGCAACTGAGACGCCGAAGGCGCCCGCAGGGCGAGGAAACGCCCTAGCGTTTCCGAGTCAATCCCACCCGGGCTACCCCTCTCCGCCATCTTCAAG
>CALAMQ010000175.1 GCA_937925815.1 uncultured Granulosicoccaceae bacterium
CAACTCGGTCATCACGTCGGTGTTTGCAACAACGCTTGCGTTGATTGTCGGCATACCCGCCGCCTACGCCATGGCGTTCAACCCAAGCCGTCACACCAAAGACATTCTGGTGTGGATGCTCTCAACCAAAATGCTGCCAGCCGCCGCGGTGCTCTACCCGATGACGTTCTTGACCAAGAATTTCCTCGGGATCTTCGACACGCACTTTCTGGTTATCGTGGTCTTGTGCTTGATCAACCTGCCCATCGTGATCTGGATGCTCTTCACCTACTTCAAAGAGATCCCGAAAGAGATCATTGAAGCGGGCAAGATGGACGGCGTCACAACCTGGGGCGAGATCAAAGACATCTTGATTCCGCTGGCGTGGGGCGGTGTCGCCTCCACAGCGCTCTTGACCTTTATTTTCTGCTGGAACGAGGCCTACTGGACAGTGCGTCTGACCACCACAGAAGCGGCCACACTCTCTAAGTTGATCGAGGGTAACCGCGCACCTGAGGGCTTGTTCTTCGGCCGACTGTCCGCTGTGTCCACAGCCGCCGTGGGGCCGATTGTCGTGCTGGGTTGGTTCTGTCAAAAGCAGCTTGTTCGCGGCCTGACCTTTGGGGCAGTGAAGTGACAACCGTTCACGCCACTGCGCCAGTTGGGCAGTGACATGTCGATCATTGAACCGGAAATCGAAATGGTTGACCGCTGTTCGCGGTCCATTCGGTATCTCGAGCACGGCTGGCCGACCAATTTGTGCCGGTGGCACGCGCACGAAGAATACGAATTGCACCTGATCGTTGAAACACGTGGCAAGGCCTTTGTCGGCGATTACATCGGCGACTTCAAGGCCGGCGACTTGTTCATGACCGGTCCAAACCTGCCGCACAACTGGATCACAGATCAAGTGTGGTCAGAGCCCGTTGCCATCCGTGACATGTTGATTCAGTTCAGTCACGAAAGCGTGGCAAAGCTTGCGGAAGGCTTCCCTGAATTTTCTCAGGTGCTCAACTGCTTGCACTTGGCGGAGAGCGGCATCCATTTTGAGGGCTTCAATCCCACGTTTGCGCGCGGCCACATGGAAGCGATCCGCGACAACAAAGGCGCCGAGCGGATTCTCGCGTTTGTGCGGTTTCTGGTGCGCTTGAATGAGCACGCCGAGAAGAAAACCTTGTCGGCAACCAAGCTCATTCAACCCGAAGGCGGCAGTAAGCACGCGCGCATCGCACAGGTGGTGGACCAAATCACCGAGCACTACGCCGAGAGCTACACCGTCGCGCAGGCCGCTGAACTCGCCAACATGACTGAGATCACCTTCAGTCGCAATTTCATCGCTGTCACCGGACACAGCTTCGTTGACTACCTCAACCGAATCCGTATCGCGCAGGCCTGCGGCAAGCTCTACGCATCTGATGACCAGATCACAGCGATTGCCCAGGAAGCGGGTTTTAAGAACTTGGCTAATTTCAACCGGCATTTTCTCAAGGTACGCGGCATGACACCTTCGGAGTACCGGGAGAGAGCGCGCCAAGATCTGGCCCCAAAACGCGAAACTTCAACCACATGACCAGCACCATGCCGCCCACCATCTTTGCCACAACTTACGACAGAGCCGCGTGTGACGCTGGCGTTGTCCACTTGGGTTTTGGCGCGTTTCACCGCGCACACCAGGCTGTTTACCTCGACGACTACATGAACGCCTCGGGCGATCTGCGCTGGGGCATTGCCGCCGTCAATTTGCGCGCCGCCGATACCGCGCATTTCCAGGCCGCCGAATCGGACATCAACAACCACGACGGCTATTTCGTCAAATCCTATTCAGCTGACGGCGAGGTCGCGCTGCGGCGGGTACGCAGCCATGTTGAGTTCGCCGACTGGAGTGCAGACGCCGCCGGCTGCGAAGCCATTTTGTCTCGCCCTTCGGTCAAACTGGTCACCATCACGGTCACCGAGAGCGGCTATTACACCGATCCCAACGGCAACCTGAACGTCCAAGACCCAACGATTGCATCCGAGCTCAACGGCGAGAGCGCCACCACGGTCTACGCCTACCTGCGCGCGGCCTTGGCGCAGCGCGCCGAGACGCTCGCCGAGCCGCTGACCATTGCCTGTTGCGACAACATCCGACAAAACGGCAAGAAGCTCGCGCGCAACATGCTGAGCTACCTCCGTGCTTGCGGTGATGATGCCTTGGCAGCTTGGGTGGAAAAGAACGTCGCCTTTCCCTGCTCGATGGTCGACCGCATCACGCCACGCAGCCCGGCAGACTTAGCAACCGAGCTCACCGACATGATCGGGCAGCCGGTGGCAGCACCCATCATGGCTGAGGATTTCACGCAGTGGGTGCTGCAATCATCAACCGCCACCGACATGCCCGATTTGGCGCGGGTGGGTGTGACCGTCACCGCTGATGTGAACCCCTACGAAGAAACCAAAATTCGCGTGCTCAACGGCGGGCACACGGCGCTTGCCTACCTCGCAGCGCTCGAGGGCATCGAGACCTTTGATGCCGCGATGCGCGCGCCGCACCTCGCCGAACACTTTGACAAATTTGAAACAGAAGAAGTCCTCAAAGCGCTGACCTTGGATCTGCCTTTCTCCAAAGAAGCGTACCTCGACGCCGTGACACAACGCTTTGGCAACGTCGCCATTGGCGACACTGTCGCCCGCATTTGCGCCGACGGCATGGCCAAGTTCCCCATTTTTATTCGACCCACGCTTGAGGGTTGTCTGGAACAAGGCGTTGTGCCGACATACGCCATCCGCAGTATTGCAAGTTGGTACGTCTTCGCGCGGCACGTCGATGCGGACAAAATCCCGTTTCATTACCTCGAACCCTCTTGGGACGAACTCAAGGCACTCTTGGGCAGTGATGCATTTGTCACTGATCGTCAATTGTGGGGCGAGCTGCCCACCACTTACCCCGAATTCGCTGACGTTTTGCGACGCGAAATAGCAGAGATGGAATCAAAATGGCCGGTCTAACCCTGCGCGATGTGCGCAAACGCTATGGTGAAGTAGAAGTAATCCACGGTGTCGACCTCGACATCGACGATGGAGAGTTTGTGGTTTTTGTCGGTCCATCGGGCTGCGGCAAATCCACCTTGTTGCGGATGATCGCCGGGCTCGAAGAAATTTCGGGCGGATCAGTTTGTATCGGTGACAATGAAGTCAACGAGATCGCGGCGTCCAAGCGCGGCGTCTCCATGGTGTTTCAAACCTACGCCCTGTACCCGCACATGACGGTGTACAAGAATATGGCGTTTGGTTTAAAACAAGCCAAGACCGATCCCGCAGAGATCGACAAGCGCGTACGCGCCGCTGCCGAAATCCTGCAGATCACCGACTACCTCGACCGCAGCCCACGCAACCTCTCGGGTGGTCAGCGCCAGCGGGTGGCCATTGGCCGCGCCATCGTGCGTGACCCGGAAGTGTTCTTGTTTGACGAGCCACTTTCAAACCTCGATGCCGCGCTGCGGGTGCAAACGCGCCTCGAGATCGCGCGCCTGCACGAGCGTCTCGGCACCACCATGATCTACGTGACGCACGATCAGGTTGAAGCCATGACACTCGCCGACAAGATCGTGGTGTTGCGCGATGGACTGATCGAGCAAGTGGGATCACCCATCGATCTCTACGACCGCCCGGACAACGCCTTTGTCGCGCAGTTCATCGGCAGCCCGAAGATGAACTTTTTCGGACCCAATGATCTCCTGCCACACGCGAGCAACCTGCTCGGACGCGAAATCACCCGCGACTTGCAAGTGGGCTTGCGCCCTGAGCACTTGACGGTCTGCGACGCTGAGAACGCCGTGGTCGAGGGATCACTTGAGTTGATTGAGAACCTTGGTGAGTACTCACTGGTTCACTTGCTGACACCGTCGAACATTGAGTTCATTGCGAAGACCGAAAAGCCGCCTGCGGTGCCCAAAGGGTCAACCATGCACTTTGGCTTCAAAGACGGTCTGTCGCATTTTTTCAATGCCGACACCGGCAAGCGTATCGACTGAGTCAACGCCGCTCGCGACAAAAAGCCCCGCGACAACCGTCTCGGGGCTTTTTTTTGGCTTATCGCAAATTAGAGTGAATAGGGAGGAAATGGCCTCAACTATTCGCCGAATTAATGCGGCCGGATAAACGTTACTGTGGGGCCGGCTTTAGCCGGACGCATGCCTTGGCAAAAATGGAGTGCGGTTTGGGGTGTAGGGATGGCCGACTTAAGTCAGCCCTACAAGTGTAATGGCCTTGGCCTTGTTACACTGAAGGCCCCACTCCCTTCTCCACTGGGTAATAGAATGTCACACGAAAAACCGCGCGTCGGTGAGCCACTTCAGCATATGACTTTGCCGCTGGTCGGCGGTGGCAACGTCGAGATCGGCGCGCCCCGCGAGCGCTGGACCATGTTGTTTGTCTACCGCGGCACGCATTGCCCGCGCTGCAAGCGCTTTTTGAACAAGCTCAACGCGGCGCTCGATGCGTGGAGTGAAACGCTGGACGTGGTGGTGGCCTCAGCCGACGCCGAGGCGGCCGCGCTTGCCGACAAAGCCGAACACGGCTGGCGATTTGATCTCTGCCACAGCCTAGAAGAATCGCAAATGCGTGCGCTGGGTTTGTATGTGTCAGACCCATTGACGCCCGATGAAACCGACCACCGCTTTGCCGAACCTGGCGCATTCGGCATTCGCCCTGACGGCAGCTTGATGTTGGTGGACATTTCAAACGGCCCAGCGGCACGGCCCGACCTCGAAGAACTGCTCGACGGTATGCAGTTCAATATCGCGAACGACCGCCCGGTGCGCGGCACCGCCTAAGCATAATACAAGGCGTGGCCTAACGCCCGTGCTTGGCGCGCCACGCGTCAAAGCGAGTCAACGTCTCGGGGTTTGTCGGTGGATACAAACCCCGCGTTGACGCACCGGCTGTGACCTCTTCAATCACAAACTCCTCAAAGAGCTCCATCTCAACCGACTCTTCGGCCACCGCGTCCGCAAGGTGGCGCGGAATGACCATGACGCCGTCGTTGTCGCCAAGCAGAATATCCCCGGGGTACACAGCCACCCCACCACACGCGATGGGGAGTCCAATATCAACCGCGTGGTGTTTGGTGAGATTGGTTGGTGCCGATGGCTTGGCGGCAAACACCGGCATCTCAAGTGCGGCCGCACCGCTCGCGTCGCGGATACCGCCGTCGCTCACCACCCCGGCAGCGCCACGCACTTGCAAGCGTGTGAGCAAAATTGAGCCGGCAGAGGCAGCCGATGCATCTTGCCGGCAGTCCATCACCAAGACTGAACCGGCTGGACACTCTTCAACCGCGACGCGTTGCGGGTGATCCGGCTCCCTAAAGGCTGTGAGAGGATCTGTGTCTGGCCGCGTGGGGATGTAGCGCAGGGTGTACGCTGGGCCAATCAGCTTTTTATTGCCGTCACCAAGCGGCAAGACGCCTTGGATGTAAGCGTTTTGGTAGCCGCGCTTGAACAGCAAGGTTGCAACCGTTGCGGTGCTGGCCTTGGCCAAGGTTTCAAGCGTCTTGGCTGCGAGCGGTGTGCGCTCAGCCGGTTCAGGGTTTGGCATATCAGGCGAACACCGCTCTTAACTTATGGCTTAGAGAAAATCATCACGGCGCGGCGTGAAGCAGTCAACCAAGGCACCTGGCTCCAAACACACGCAGCCGTGCTCCAGCTCCGACGGAATCACAAAGCTGTCACCCGGCCCCACTTCACGCTCTTCATCCCCTAGGGTAAAACGGAAGCGGCCGCTTTCAACGTAAGTTGATTGCACATGCGGGTGACTGTGCAGTGCACCCACCGCGCCTTCCGCGGAGAAACGAAACGCGACCACCATCATATCCGGGTGATCAGACAGCACTTGCCGCGTGACATTGTCACCGGTCGGGACAACTGGAAAGTCAGACATAAAACCCCCGTGATCAGGAAAACAACATGCCGCCGTTGATGTCGATGTTGGCGCCAGTGATGAACGCGCTGTCATCACAGGCCAAAAACAACACCAAGTTGGCGGCGTCATCCACATGCCCTTGGCGTTTCACCGGTGCGTTGGCTTCAAAGCCACGACGGCCGGCGTCGGGTGTGTGGACGTTGTGAAAGTCGGTGTCAATCATGCCAGGGCACAGGGCGTTGACGCGGATATGGGGGCCAAGTTCTTTTGCAAGCCCGCGCGTCATGGTCATGACCGCGCCTTTGGATGTGGCGTAGGGCACGGCGCCCGGGCCACCGCCATCGCGGCCCGCTTGGCTCGCGAGGTTGACGATAGTGCCGGCGGTCATGTGCTGCAGGCAGGCGTGTGTCATCAAGAAGGTGCTGGTGAGATTCGTGTCCATGACCTCGTGCCAATGCGCGAGCGAGCTCTCTGCTATCTTTTTGCGGGCAATCAAGCCACCCGCGTTGTTAACCAGCACATCCACCCCGCCAAAGGCTTCAACCGTCTTGGCAACCAGTGCGTTGCAATCGGCTTCTTTTTTCAAATCACCTTGCACGGCAATGGCTTCGCCGCCGGCTGCGGTGATGCGCTCAACGGTGGCATCGGCCCCGGTGCTGCTTGAGAAGTAGCTGATTGCCACCCGCGCGCCTTCGGCCGCAAGCTTGATGGCAACGGCGGCCCCGATGTCTCGGCCGCCGCCTGTGACAATGGCAGTTTTTCCTTGGAGTTTCATGTCTTTTTTCCTGTTCCTGTTTTAAGTATTTGCCAATTTCTTGAGCACCACTTTGAAGGTGTTCTCATCGGCGTCAGTGAAGTAGAGATCGGCGTCGTAGCCTTGATCATCCATAAAATTGAAAATGCGCTTAGGCGCGTCGAGTCGGTACGGCACGAGTAACGTTGCGATACGGTGCCGCGTCGCGGCCGGGTAGTGCGCGGTTAAACAGGTGCTGACCGGCAGGCCTTCGTAGTCAGCCGGATCAACATCTGGAAAATCCGTGAACTGGTCTATGACAGGCTTGCCCCCTTCCGACCACACCACCTGGCCGTAGAAACCGGCGCGCTCTCCGGTGTGCCTAAACGAGCTTTTACCAAGCTCAAAGCGGTTGTTGGCGTGCAGCAACCACTCAACGGTCACGGGTGTCTCCGCGTCAATTTCGTCAACGATCACGAAGTAGCTGTTGCGCACAAAGTAGACTTCACGCACCGCGCGCGTCACTTCGGGGCTAAGGCTTTGGTAGGCTGGCGTCGCATCGCCCACAATCAGTATGTGGTCATCGCGTTGCTCCGCTGTGACAATGCGGCCGGTCGCGGTCATGGCGCGGGCTTTGTCTTTTTCCGCGTACTGCCCTTTGCCGTTGATCAGAATCGCGTTTTTGGAACGCGTCTGCCGACGCCAGTTGCGGTGCATCGACGAATTGAAGGCGACGTAATAGCCCGATTGGATTGCCATGTCCTCGCCGTAAGCCGCAAGGCAAAACGCGTTTTGGTCACCGTGGCTGTGGCTGATTGAACCAAACGGCGATGACTTGAACACGAACTGGATGTGGTTGTCCGGGTCCGCCATCGCGTGCTGCACGCCAACCCAACCAATGCCTTTGAAGTGCCGAAAGCCACTCTCCGGCGGTGTTGCGTCGATCACCGGAAAGTCGGTTTGAAACGCCATCTCGTCAAAGCGCGTGTCCCACCACCCCCAGTTGTAAAACGCCATCTCGGTGTCGGGGTTGAGGCGCAGGTTTTCATCGCAATACCACTGGTAGGCGCCGTTGCCGGTGACGCCTGCGAACTGACGCAAGTTGAGACCGGTCTTGATGCACGGCAAGTCACCTTGGGTGCTGTCGTCGCCGAAGGTTGAGCGGCGCGTGTTTGGCGCTTTGCAGTAGAGCGGGAAGTCGCCTGTGTTGCGGAAAAACGGGCGGGTGTAGAGGTCAATACCCGCAAAAGACTTCAAGCGGTTGGCCGAGTCAATCAGGTAGGCAATGCCCATCATCCAGTAGTTGGTGCCCTCGGCCCACCCGCCTTCGCTGTCGCCCCAGGGTGAATAGACGGTTGAAAGAAACTCGATGCTGTAGTGCAACCACTCGCGCGCTTCGTCGTCCTCGTCCTCACCGAGCAATGCGATGCACGCCGGGATGATGGTGAGCGAGACCGAGCGCACTGCGTGGCTGTCATACGGGAATAAATGAATCTTGGCGTTGCAGATCGCGTGCTCTGCAATGTCACGGGTGCGGATGAGGAGGCTAGTGCGCACGTCGGCGCGCTCCTCATCGGATAACTCATCGTGCAGCCAGTCATAGCCCCAGGCGAGTGCGTTGCACACGCGGTAGGCCCATTCGTCGGTGTAGGCCCGGGAGGTCACGCCCATCGGGTCCCAAGACGCCAGTTCCAAGAGCCAGGATTTTGCGCGCGCGCGCATCTCGGCGTTGTCCGTGACCACGCCACCAATGGCGAGGTGCCGAATCGCGTACCAGGCCTCTTGGAGGTCGATGTAGGTTTGTCGCCACACCGGTGCCACACGTTGGTGGTTTGGGTAGCCTGCGGGTTCCGCCATGACTTCGCGGTCCATCCACGGCAACACAGACTCTGCATAGAAGGTTGACCAAGTGCAGTGCGCGGGGTCGGCTTGCACAGCGGCTTTGAAGTCAGCCAAGCGGTTTGGCGTCATCCATAAACGAGGGTGCCCAGTCGGCGCCTCTGCCAAACGCCGCGCGCGCGCGGGCAACGGAGATTGCGCAGCATCCTCACCAACCACAAAGTTGCGCACCGTGCTCCAGCGGCTGCTGGGCTTGGCGGTGGCGCTGTCCCAGGTGGCGTAACACCAGTGGTAGTGACCGGGCGCCAGCACGGCGTCTGGTGTGAAAAAATTGAGTGGCAAGTCGGTGTATTCGAGGGTGCTGTCATCGGCGAAGGATGCGTCCGATGACACGCGTAGGATGTAGCGCG
The DNA here is from genome assembly GCA_937925815.1 of uncultured Granulosicoccaceae bacterium. GTDB lineage: Bacteria > Pseudomonadota > Gammaproteobacteria > CALCKW01 > CALCKW01 > CALCKW01. The sequence continues at coordinate 8,863 of CALAMQ010000175.1, forward strand.
CGTCGTCGTCCACCACGGGAATCCACATAAAGCGCGGCGGGTTCTCTGCCACGTCCACAGCCCCTGCCGGGCTGTACTGAATGGTCAGCCGACCAGCCTTTGGCTCATCAAGTAATGGGAGCTCAGCCGTCATCGGCTTTCCTTTTGGTGATGGTTAAAACAATTGCGTGCGCGGCGGCAGAGTGCCGCCGCGCACGAGGTCAGTTAGGACCTCAGTTGCTGTACTGCCGGTTGTAGGCAGACTGCATCACTTCGAGCACTTGGCTCAGACCGAGCTTCTCAAGCTGCGCTTGGTAGTCATCCCACTCTGCCATCACGTCGGCCGAGCCGAGAATCCACGCTTGCTGACGCTCGAGCATGTAGTCGCGGACTGAACCCCAGTACTTGTCGTAGACCTTTTGCTCTTCGGGGTTAAACGCAACACCGAGGAACTGATCGATCAGGTAGTCACCCTCGTCGTAGAGCGCGATGCCCTCGAGCGCGAACTCGTTTGACCACTGGATCTCGTAGTTGTAGTCCTGGAAATATCCACGGCCTTGCAACTGCGACCCCACCTGGTAGAGCGAGCGGTTCACAGGGCCTGCATCGAGGAACTCCTGTTTGAAGATCGCCTTGCCGTCGACCATGTCGTAGTGCATGCCTTCGACACCGAAGTTAGCCAAGCGGCGTCCTTCCTCAGTAAACCAGAAGTCAAAGTACTTGATGGTCTCAACCGGGTGCTTGTTAAAGCCACCAATCGCCCAGCCGTCAGGCTTGATCGGGATCCGGCGGTGCTCTTCGATGCGCTTGCCGCTGACAGACGCAGGCGGTGCAAAGGCTTTGAAGGCAAAGCCGTCGATCTCAGAGGACAGGCGGTTGTAGCCAGAGGTTGACGCGAACCAATCGTGGGTTGAACCACCGAGGTTCTCTGACAGCAGGAAATCCCGAGCGGATGAGCCGCGCGTGAAGACTTCTGTGTCCACCAAACCTTCGGCGTACCAACGCGCGAGGTTTGAGATGCCGTCACGGTAGCCTTCACCGGCGTAGGGGTGTTGCAGTTCACCGTCGACCACCATGAAGTCGTGGTAGGTGTCAGAGCCCGAAGAACGGCCGTCCCACAAGGTCACAAGGCGAATGAATTCTGGCCACTGACGTGCGAAGAAAGGCACTTCGTCGGCTTCGCCGTTACCGTTCGGGTCTTGGGTTTTGAAAGCACGCAGCACGGCTTCGTATTCATCCACCGTCTCGGGCACGTCGAGTCCGAGCTTGTCGAGCCAGTCGGTGCGGATCCAGTAGGCGCGACCGTACTTGCCGTCTGGCAGGTAGGGGATGTAATACATGTTGCCGTCAGCCGCGGTCAGCGCTGAGCGGATGTGCGGCTTCTCGTCAAAAAAGGCTTTGAGGTTCGGTGCGTGCTCTTCGATCAAGTCATTGAGCGGCATGAACGCCCCTTCAGGACCGTACTGATTGACAAAGTCTTTGATGCGGCTGGAACCGACAATGTCTGGGATATTGCCCGAGGCAAGCATCAGGTTCAGTGCTTCGGTGCGGCCGGTGTTTTCACTGTCGGACGTCATGTTGGCGCCGACGGTCACGTCAACCAAGTGAATGTTGGTCCACTCACGCGCCTGTTGTTCAACCGGCCAGTCTTCTTTGTAGACCGGGTAACGCGCGTGATTCATTTGAATCGTCAATTCGAGCGGATCGCCTTCCACGATCTGCAGATGCCCATCGGCGTAGGCCGGCGCGTGCAGGGCAGTAGCAGCCAAAATGGCCGCGGCTAGACTCAGTTTTCGCATGGTTCTCCTCCTCATTGCGGTTTCTTAGTCACTCTTTGACTCCACCCAGCAAAATGCCTTTTTCAAAATATTTCTGGATGAAGGGGTACACGATCAACACGGGAATAATCGAGCAGACGATGATCGCCGCTGTCACGGTCTCGGGGCCGTAATCCGCGTCGAGCACCGTCATGGCAAATTCTTCGGTGTCACTGAGTTTGGCAATGGTGTGGCGCAAGAAGACTTGCAGCGGGATCTTCTCCTCGCTTTGCAGCAGCACCATGGCCCAGAAAAAGCCGTTCCAGCGCGACACGATGCAGAACAAGGTGATGGTCGCGATGGCCGGCTTCGACAGCGGCACAAACACCTTCCACAACACTTGGAAGTCGTTCGCGCCGTCCATGCGCGCCGCCTCTTCAAAGCTGCTCGGAATGCTCTCAAAGAAATTGCGCAGCAGGATGATGTTAAAGGCGTTCACCGCGAACGCGAGGATGATGCCGAACATGCTGTCGAGTAAATTCAGATCTCGCATATTCAAAAAGAACGGTATCAAGCCTGCGTTGAACCACATGGTGAAGGCGATAAAGAGGTTAAAAAACCGTCGCCCTTTGAGCTGCGGCCTGGACAGCGCATAGGCACCGGGGATGATGAACGCGAGGCTCACCAAGGTACCGCCGATGGTGTAGATAAAGGTGTTGCGGTATGACACCCAAAAGGCTTTTTGGGCAAAGACGTATTTGTAGGACTCAATGGTGGTGTCAATCGGCGAGAACACCACCTTGCCCGCCGCCGCGGCAAAGCCCGAACTGAACGACACCGCTGCGATATAAATAAAGGGGTACAGAGTTGCAACTGTGAACATGCCGATCAACACCGACACCACAATGGCAAAGAACTTGTCACCGTGCGAATAGAGATTCCAATTCATCATCGCTCTATCCTCACCACAACGACGTGCGCGAGAAGCGCCGTGAGAGTGAGTTGGCTGCCATCACCAACACAAAGGCGACCACCGCGTTGAACAAGCCCGCCGCCGCCGCGAGGTCGTACTGCCCCGACTGCAAACCTTGGCGGTAGACCCAGGTGTTCACAACATCGGCTGTTGAGTAAGTCGCGGGTTGGTAGAGCAAGATCACGAGTTCAAACGAGACTTCCATGATGTTGCCGATGCGGATGATCAGCATGATCAAGATGGTTGGCAAAATGCACGGGATGGTGATGCGCCACATCATCTGCCAGCGGTTGGCGCCATCCACCACCGCGCTCTCGTAGAGCGAGGGGTTCACGCCTGCAATGGCGGCGAGGAAGACAATCGAGCCAAAACCCGCCTCTTGCCAAATACCGGTGCCGACAAATATCGGCCGAAACCACTCGGGCTTGGTTAAGAAGTAAATGGGGTCAATTCCAAGCCAACCGAGCAGCGTGTTGACGATGCCGGCAGTTGGCGAGAATGCCGTGATGACGATACCGGCAATGATCACCGACGAGATAAAGTGCGGCAGGTAGACGATGGTCTGGGCGGTTTTTTTGTAAGTCGCGTGGAGGATTTCATTAAACATCAACGCGAGGATTATGGGTGCTGGAAAACCAAACAGCAGATTCAGCGCGCTGATCTGGATGGTGTTGTAGACGGCCCTAAAAAATTGGTCGTTGGAGAACAGCGTTTCAAAGTGCTCAAGGCCCACCCACGGGCTGTTTGCGACCCCACGAAAAATGGAGTAATCCTTGAACGCGATTTGCAAGCCGTACATCGGCTTGTAGAGAAAGACAATGAACCAAACAATTGTGGGCAGCAACATCAGGTAGATCTGCCACTCGCGTTTGAGGTGATCGACGGCGCGCGTCCACCGGGTGTTTCTAGGCGCCACCGTATTAGCCTCCAGCCCGCAGGGTGCGCCCAGATTCGGCGTCGAACAGCGTCACCAGCGACGCTGGCACGTGCACCGTATCAATGCCGGATAAATGCTCTATTTGACCGTTTGTGTCCGTTTTGAACACGAGGTTGTCGTCGCCAAAGCGCGCGTGCAGCAACGCCTCTGAACCCAGCGGTTCAACAAGATCCAGTGAAATGGGCAGTGGCGTGGTGCCCTCGCCCGGCTGCAAGCTCACGTGTTCTGGGCGGATGCCAACAACCACGTCGCGCCCGGCTAGACCGCCAAGATCGCGGTCCAGTTGAATTACTGTGTCGCCAACTTGCGCCCCGGTTTCGGTGACCTTGCCCGTGATCTGGTTCATTGGCGGTGAACCGAGAAAGCCCGCGACAAAGGTGTTCACCGGGTTATTGAAGAGCTCCATCGGCGTGCCGATCTGCTCTATTGATCCGTCGTTCATGACCACAATGCGGTCGGCCAATGTCATGGCCTCGACTTGATCGTGCGTCACGTAGATGGATGTCGCGCCAAGGCGTTTGTGCAGGCGCTTGATCTCGGCGCGCATTTGCGTTCGCAGCTTGGCGTCGAGGTTGGACAGCGGCTCATCGAAGAGAAACACCTTTGGGTGGCGCACAATAGCGCGGCCCATGGCCACACGTTGCCGCTGGCCGCCCGACAAGTCGGCGGGACGCCGATCCAGGTAGTTGGTGAGCCCGAGGATCTCGGCGGTGTCAGCGATGATCTGCTTGATCTCGGCGTTGGGCACGCGGCGTATGCGCAACCCAAAGGCCATGTTTTCAGCGACATTGAGGTGCGGATAGAGGGCGTAGTTCTGGAACACCATCGCCACATCCCGGTCCTTGGGGGCAACGCGGTTCATATACCGCCCGTCTATAGTGAGCTCGCCGTCCGATATTTCCTCGAGCCCAGCAACCATGCGAAGCGTGGTGGATTTGCCACAACCAGATGGCCCCACCAGCACAACAAATTCTTGTTCGGCCACGTCGAGATCGATGCCGTGCACCACTTCAATCGCGCCGAAGCGTTTGACGATTTTACTGAGACTGACCCCTGCCATGCTTTCCCTCTACGCAAGACGCTCTGACCGCTCGGTGTTCGGCACAGCTGACCACCCGCAAACTGATACTGACATACTAGTCCGATTTCTAGCATACTAGTACTCACAGAGGTGTGAAAGCCCTCGTAAGACAAGAGGTGTACAAAGTCATGTCATTCGCGCGTCCCTCCTACTGCACACAGCACGGTGCACGCACCCAAATCGCCAGGTCGCCGGTCTCGATAGCATCAAGGAAGCCCGATGGCCGATAACACCCGCTTGAGTGGGCGCCGCACCATTGTCGATGACATCTTTGACCACCTGCATGATGAAATCGCCTCACTGACACTTCGCCCAGGTGACAAGATCTCCGAGGCCGACATTGCGGCCCAGTTTGGCGTCTCTAGGCAGCCCGTGCGCGACGCCTTCAGCCGCCTCGCGAACCTAGACCTGTTGTTGATCCGCCCACAGCGCGCCACCGAGGTCCGGCGCTTCTCGATCCGTGAGATCGAGAAATCCCGGTTTGTGCGGCTGGCTGTCGAGAAGGAAGTGCTGCGTCGCGCCGCTGAACACTGCACCACTGAGCACGCGGCCCAGCTCAACGCCGCGTTGGATGAGCAGAATCAAGCCATCGCCAACCGAGATGTCGACGGGTTTGGCAACCTCGACTACGCCTTCCACCGATTGATTTGCGATATTGCAGACGCCGACTTCGCTTTCGATGTGATCTTGGCCGAGAAATCCAAAGTGGACAGGCTGTGCCGGCTTGGCTTGTCCAAAGAAGACCGCATGCCAGAGCTCGTGGCCGATCACACCGACATGGCTGAAGCAATCAAGAGTCATGACGCTGAACGTGCAGTGGCAGCTGGCATCACGCACCTCGGCCGCTTAGACGCGACCATCACCCGCATTGCCAACACCAACGCCAACTACTTCGAGAGCGCGTGACAGCTGACGTCGAGCACGCTGCAACACCCTCCCCCGCAGCTGCAACGGTATACGCACTCGCCTGGCCCATGACTTTGCGCGCTGTGTGCGTGCACGGCACCGTGGTCATTGACGGTTGGCTGGTGTCATCACTCGGCGAGGTTGCACTCGCCGCGATGGGGCTCGCGGCCGCTTTGGGTGGCATGGCGCTCGGGGTCGTATTTGCATTTTCACACGCCATGCAGATTCGAAGCGCACAGGCGTATGGCAGCGGCGACCCGGTGCACCGAAAATCTGCGCTCTTTGGCGGCATGATCATCAATGTTGGCGTTGGGGTGTGCGGCTTGGCATTTGTGTACGCCGCCGGCTGGCCGCTCATCAACGCATTGGCAGCTGATGAGAGCATCGCTGCGAACGCCAAGGCCTATCTCGCGCTCTTTGCCGGGGTCATCGTGTTCGAATCCATTGGCCAGTGCCTGGCCAGCTACTTCAACGGATGCGGGCGCACAAAACTGCCGCTCTACGCCTTCTGCCTGTCACTGCCGATCAACATCGTAGCGAGCGTGGCGCTGATACACGGCTTGTGGGGACTGCCAGCCCTTGGAGTGGCGGGCGCAGCACTTGGCAGTGCGATAGCAACTGGCGTGCAAGCGGCGTTTTTCTGCATCTGTCTGATCAGAAGTGACAAACCAATCTTGAAGCTCAGAGGCTGGCGACACCACACCGCTTTCAACACCGCAAAACGACACGCCGCCTTTGCGCTGCCCATTGCCACGACCTTTGTCAGCGCCTCACTCGCCACACACGTTTGTACCTTGCTGTACGCCAATATGGCTCTTGCCGATTTTGCAGCCCTGACGCTGATTGCACCCTGGAACATGGTGGTGGGCCAGCTCAGTATGCAGTGGACCCAAGCGACCGGCATTCTTGTGGCTCAGTTGCTCGGGCAACGCACAGCTACCGCCGTGTTGGACCGTTTTTTGTCGAGCGCCTGGCGCGGTGCCTTCGTGACTGCGGCTGTGGTATCCGGTGTCTTTTGCCTGCTGTGGGTATCCGTTGACAGCGTGTACGCCGAGCTTGCACCCGAGACGCGCGCAACGCTCACAGGCTTTTTGCCCATTGTGATCCTGGCGGCGTTTCCGCGCGCCACCAATGCCATTTGCGGCAACATCCTGCGCGCGAGCGGCGACACCGTTTATGTCATGAACTTGTTTCTGTGGTCGCAGTGGCTGTTTCGCGTGCCGGCAGTTGCCATCGCCGTTTTGGTACTGGAACTCTCGGCCGTGTGGGTCGTTGCGATTTTGCTGGCTGAAGAAGCGCTCAAATTCCTGCCCTTCCACCGCCGTCTGTGGCGCGGCGACTGGAAACGCGCACGGGTTGGCGACTGAGCGGATTACTCGAAGTAGTTGGCGTGCGCCTCGTGGATCTCAGCGATGGTGGCATCCAACCGACTCAAATGCCGCTCGACGGCGCCGCGCGCGTCTGCCACAGATTGCGCCGCCAACGCATTGGCAATATCGACATGGTCTTCAACCACCGCCGTGACAGCGTAAGGCCTACGCAGGCTCAACACACACAGCCGGTCGAGCGGTTGCTTGCAGGACTCGATGGTATCGAAAGCGAGCGGGTTGCCACCGAGCTCGCAGATACTCTTGTGAAAGTCGTAGTCGAGTTGATGGAAGGTGTTGGTCTCACCGGATTCAATCGCGGATTGCTGCGCGTCGATCATCAGATTCAATTTGTGCGCGCAGTCTTTGGTCCAAACCGCGCAGGCACGGGTAACCACCTCGAGTTCAACTGACAACCGTATAAAGCGCGCATTTTGAATTACCGGCATGGAAAAGCCGCGCACGCGCGTCGCGCGCTGGGGCCGGATGGCCAAGAGACCCATATTGCCCAGCCGGTTGAACGCGTCGCGGACCGGTTGCCGCGAGACGCCCAAACGCGCGGCAATGTCTGCCTCTGAAATGCGCGTACCTGGCAGCAGCCGCAGTGTTGAAATCTCAGCAAAGAGCTGATCAAACACAACATCGGTCGTGGTGCGTGTCGCGGCCGACTCAGCCACCTTCAACATGGGCAGACACCCCTATCCCTAGCAAACCGTCAACAATACCGCATTTTGCACCGGTTTTTGGCCGACGCGTGCTGAGCAAAACCCCTTACGACGCCAACAGATCGTCTTAACATTTGAAACTTGACTATCTGGGATACTAGTCTCACACTAAATTCTAGATCCAGTCGGTGGCTTGCCGCTCGCTAGGACGGCAGTCGGATCGGACACCGGAAGTCGCGTGGGACACAGATTTCGTGACCGCTGTGTTTGAAACGAGATCTCGGCGAGTCACCGACCTGGATCTTCCAGTCTCGGTCAACGTGAAACAGATAGATTTAATCTGAGGAAAACAGCATGTACCAAACACTTGGCAAGACCCTTTTCGGCGCAGTAGCTGCCGTCACTCTGTTTAGCAGCGCCGCGTCCGCTGACACCTGGCGCGCGTGGAACATCCACAATGATGGCCACCCCAACACCGCGGCCATGGACCGCTTCGCCGAGCTGATTAACGACGCCACCGGCGGCGAGATCACGATGGACGTTTTCCACGGCGGTGTGCTCGGTTCACAGCCGGACGCAATTGAGCAGGTGCGTATAGGTGCGATCGAGATCGGCAACTTTAACCTTGGCCCTATCGGCCCAATGGTCAAAGAAGCTAACCTCGTCTCACTGCCGTTCATCTTCAAAAGCGTGCCACACATGTTCCGCGTGCTCGAAGGTGAAGGCGGCGAGATCATCGCATCCGCAATGGGCGATGCCGGCATCCTGCCACTGGCATGGATCGACGCTGGCGCACGTTCCTTCTACGCGCAAAAAGCGATCAACACCCCAGCTGACGTTGAGGGCCTGAAGATCCGCGTGATGAACAACGACCTCTACACCGCGATGATTTCAGCGATGGGCGGCAACCCCTCACCGATGGCATTTGGTGAAGTGCAGCAGGCGCTGAAAACCGGCGTGGTCGATGGCGCAGAAAACAACTTCCCATCGTTCAAGAACGTTGGCCACTTTGAAGTGACCACCAACTACTCGCTGAGCGAGCACTTGATCATCCCCGAGTGCATTTGTGTCAACACCACAAAATTCAACGCCCTCTCTGCCGAGATGCAAGCCGCGGTTCGCGGTGCAGCGGAAGAAGCCGCCATGTTCCAACGCGAGTTGTGGGCTGTGCAGTCTGAGCAGGCACGCAAGGACGTTGAAGCCGCCGGCATCGCCGTCAACGAAGTGGCTGACAAAGGCCCATTCCAAGACGCGATGGCATCAGTCTACGAGGACTACCTCAGCGCCAACCCAGACATGCGCGCGCTGGTGGAAATCGCTCAAGCGACTGAGTAACACAGCAGTCTTGAACTGAGCCAGTACCGCCCGGCAAGCACACTCGCGCGCCGGGCGTTTTTATAAGGGGAGCACAATGGAGCAAGACAGCGCACCACCTCGGTGGCTTCAGTGGATGGACTGGGTGTTTGATCAGCTGTCCAAGCTGTGTTTTTTGCTTGCTGGCACAGCGCTCGTGGTCATGACCGCCATTTTTGCCTGGCTTGTATTTGGTCGATACGTGCTCAACGACACCCCGACGTGGGTCGAGCAAGTCTCCCTGCTGCTGGTGATGGTCATCGCTTTTTTCGGCGCTGCGGCGGGCGTCAAAGAGCACACGCATCTCTCGGTTGTGATCTTTCGTAGCATGGTGCCGCCCAAAGTGCGCGCTGTGTTTGTGTTTGTCTCTGACAGCTTTATGGCAATCTTTGGCGCCATGATGTTTTGGTACGGCCTCGAGCTCACGCAGTTCAAGTGGGGCACCAAAATCCCGTTGATCCAATGGTCTGAGGGCCTGCGCTCACTGCCACTGACCGTCTGCGGCGCGCTGCTTTTCTTGTTTTCAACCGGACACTTGATCCGGCTCTGCCTCGGTCGCGACGCACGTCAAGACAACATCGGAGAAGGTTGAGCATGGCCTCCAGTAACGCAATGTCGCGCGGCGGCAACACGGGTATGCATTCATGGGATTGAGCTTGTTACTCGGGGTTTTTGCCCTGTGTGTGGTACTTGGCACACCGGTGGCGTTCGCGCTCGGCATCGCAGCCCTCTCGGCCTTCTGGTTTGAAGGCTTGCCGCTTTTCGTGGGTTTCCAGCGCATTGTGTCCGGCATCAATGTCTTTTCATTGATGGCGATTCCATTTTTCATCTTCGCAGGTGAATTGATGTTTCACGGCGGCATCGCCATGCGCCTGGTGCGCTTTGCACAGGCGGCTGTGGGGGCAGTGCGTGGCGGCCTTGGCGTGGTCAACGTGTTCTCATCAATGCTCTTTGGTGGCATCTCAGGTTCTGCCATTGCAGACATCTCGGCCCTCGGCTCGATCCTCGTCCCCGTGATGAAAGACAAAGGCTACGACGCGGACTACGCAGTCAACGTCACAGTGACCTCATCCATTGCCGGCATCATCATCCCGCCGAGCCACAACATGATCATTTTCGCGCTCGCAACTGGCGGTGCGGTGTCCATCTCCAAACTCTTTCTTGCAGGCGTGGTACCGGGTGTCTTGATGTGCCTGTGCCTCGCCATCACAGCCTACGTGGTGGCGGTTAAGCGTGGCTACAAAGCCGAGCGCTTCCCAGGCTTTGCCATCCTCGCGATGAACTTTGCGGTGGCCATCCCCGGACTGCTGACTGCTGTGATCATCGTCGGTGGCGTGTTGACCGGTGTGTTCACGGTGACCGAATCCGGTGCCTTTGGCGCCATGTACGCGCTGGTGGTCACAGTCCTTGTCTACCGCAGCTTGACGCTTGCCACTTTTCGCATTGCCGTGGTGAACGCAGTCCGCACCACCGCGATGGTGATGATTTTGATCGCGTGCGCTGGCGCATTCGCCTACATGCTGACCTTCTACCGGGTACCAACCAAAACCGTCGAACTGCTGACCGGCCTCACCGACAACCCCATCGTGATCTTGTTGCTGATCAACGCAGTGTTGCTGTTGCTCGGCATGATCATGGACATGGCGGCGCTGATCCTGATCTGCACCCCGATCTTCCTGCCCGTCATGGCAGCGCTTGGCATCGACCCGCTGCAGTTCGGCATGATCCTGCTCGTCAACCTCGGCCTCGGCCTCTGCACCCCGCCGGTAGGCACCTGCCTATTCGTCGGCTGCGCGGT
>CALAMQ010000176.1 GCA_937925815.1 uncultured Granulosicoccaceae bacterium
CTGGCGCGCCACCGGCGAACACCTGGCACGGCAGTTCACCGACTACGAACCGGGCATCCACTGGTCTCAGGTGCAGATGCAGTCCGGCACCACCGGGATTAACACGGTGCGTATTTACAACCCAATCAAACAAGGCATCGATCAAGATCCGAGTGGTGATTTCATCCGTCAATGGCTACCCGAACTCGATGATGTTCCAGACCTGTATATCCATATGCCATGGGAATGGACGGACGCGGACAAAATACTCGGAAAGCGCTACCCGATGCCGATAGTCGACCACCTTGCAGCGGCCAAAACGGCCCGGGAGCAAATCTGGGCGGTGCGCAAGTCAGACGCGTTCAGGCGCGAAGCCGACGCCATTCAAGACAAACACGGCAGCCGCAAGTCAGGCGTGCGGGGCGGCCGAAAGCACAGGAGTCGGTAGCCACCCACTCGTCGGAATCGGCGCCCCGAAAGTGCACGGATGCCGGTCACAGGATACGGTGGTTCAGTGGCCTCATGTGGGGCTCAGACCACACCGGCACGGATGATAAAATTGGCATAGGGGCGAGTTTCCGCGGTGTGAATAACCACAAAACAGGCACGCGTGAGATCGTAAAACGCGTGGCGCTCGACCAATTCAATGCGGTGGTCGGCGGACTCAAACAACGGCGCGGCTGCCTGTACGGCCTCTGGCACGGTGTCCGGCTCACCGACAACTTGCATCCCACGCACTGGTGCAACTTCAGGGTCAAAGGTATCAATTGGCACCAGCGACAGCACCGCTTCAAGTGCGTCGTTGGCACCCACAGGCAGATATACCGGCCGCTTGTAGACCGTATGCGCGGCGACGGAAGCCGCGGGGAAGTTCGCGTCAACCACAACCAAAGTGTCACCGTGGCCGAGCAAGGCCAGCGCATGCAAGGCATCGGGTGTCAGGCGCGGATCGATTCCTTTTAGCAACCTCTTGTGCTCCAGTTCATTAACGGCCGTCCAATGCACGGTCTAGGTGAGTGTAACCACCGTCGACAAACAGCCACTGTCCAGTTGTGTGGCCGGCGCGCTCAGACAATAAAAACACAGCAGTGTCAGCGAGTTCTTCTGCTTGTGTCATGCGGTTCCCAAGTGGGATTCGCTGTGTGATTTTTGCAAGCTCGGTCTCGGGGTCACCGAGGGATTCAAGGTACCGCCCGTACAAGGGCGTCATGCACTCGGCCGGAATCACCGCGTTGACGCGAATACCGTATTGCGAGAGATCCGCAGCCCATTCGCGGGTCAAGCTCAGCTGCGCGCCTTTGGCGGCGCAGTAGGCCGACGTACCGCCCTGGCCTGTGACCGCTGTCTTGGACGACACATTCACGATCGGACCGCGCGAGCGTTTCAGTTCCTCGAGGCACAGGTGCACAAGCGTGTAGTAGTGAACAAGGTTTTGATTCAACGAGGCACGAAACGCCTCTGGACCTGCGTCCAGGCCGACGCCATCATTGGCACCGGCGTTGTTCACCAGGCCTTCAATCCTTCCGTAGCGTTCGAGCACCTCTGCCACAGCGGCCCTGCAGGCTGCGTCGTCACTGAGATCGACGCGCACAAAGCTCGCCTTGGGCGAATCAGCGCACAGTGTATTGAGGAAATCGGGCGGCGGATCAGAGCGCCCAAACACAACCGGAATACCGCCCTCAGCCGCGATCCGTGAACTCACCGCCGCGCCAATTCCAGACGCGCCACCGGTGACAATTACAACTTTGTTTTGTAGGCCGAGGTCCATCAGGCGGCCCGGTGGGTGTATTGGGCGAGCGATTCGGATTTCATTTCAATGGAAAACCCCGGCATGGTCGGCGGCATGTACGCAGCATTCTGGATCACACAAGGGTCGACAAAATGCTCGTGCAGGTGGTCAACATATTCGATCACGCGCCCTTCCATGGTGCCGGCAATGCACAGGTAGTCGATCATCGACAAGTGTTGCACATACTCGCACAAGCCAACCCCGCCCGCATGCGGACACACTTTCAGGCCGTGCTTTGCCGCCATCAACATCACCGCCAGTACTTCATTGACGCCTCCCAAGCGGCAGCTGTCGATTTGCACCACATCAATCGCCTCGCGCATGATCAGCTGTTTGAACACAATGCGGTTCTGGCACATCTCACCGGTGGCAACTTGCACCGGCTTGACCCGATTGCGGATGGCGCGGTGTCCCTCAACGTCATCCGGGCTGGTTGGTTCTTCAATGAACCACGGCTCGGCGAAGGCCAACTGGTTGACCCAATCCACTGCGGTGTCAACGTCCCACACCTGATTGGCGTCAATCATCAAATTGACGTCGGGCCCACAGGCCTCGCGCGCGATCTTTAGGCGGCGGATGTCATCGGAGATGTCCTGACCCACTTTGAGTTTGATGTGACGAAATCCTGCGTCCACGCTCTCGCGGCAAAGGCGGCGCAAGCGTTCATCGTCGTAGCCAAGCCAGCCAGCTGAGGTGGTGTAGCACGGATACCCGCCAGCTTTGAGTTGCGCGATGCGCTCAGACTTGTGCTCGGACTGCGCGGTCAAAAATTCCGTTGCCCACTCGGGTGTGATGCAGTCGGTGAGGTAGCGAAAGTCGATGCACCGCACCAACTCTTCAGGTGTCATGTCAGCCACCAGTTGCCACAGCGGCTTGCCCGCCGTACGCGCCCAGAGATCCCAGACGGCGTTCACCACAGCGCCGGTTGCCAGGTGCATCACGCCCTTGTCCGGTCCGACCCAACGCAGTTGGCTGTCGGATGTGACGTGGCGCCAAAAAGCCCCCATGTCAGACGTGATCTCTTCGAGCGTCATACCAACAACACGCGGTGCCAGCGCGTTGATCGCAGCGACACACAATTCATTGCCGCGCCCAATGGTAAAAGTCAGGCCGTGGCCACTGTGATCACCGTCAGTCTCCAACACCAC
>CALAMQ010000177.1 GCA_937925815.1 uncultured Granulosicoccaceae bacterium
CACCAAGGCTTTTGTGATGAACCGGATAGGGGACGCGGGTTTCCTCGCCGGAATATTCCTGATCATCATGAATTTCCAGTCGGTGCAGTACACCGAAGTGTTTGCGCGCCTCGGTGAACTCTCGACGCCGATGGCCACCGCCATTGCCCTGTGTCTGCTCTGCGGCGCGATTGGCAAGTCGGCGCAGTTCCCGCTCGGCACTTGGCTCGCGCGGGCGATGGAGGGCCCGACACCGTCGTCGGCTTTGATCCACGCCGCGACCATGGTCACCGCCGGCATCTACATGATTGTGCGCTCGCACGAGTTGTACGACATGGCGCCTGTTGCGTTGGCGGTGGTCACCATTATCGGTGCGATCACTGCGATCATGGGCGCGCTGAACGGCATGACCAACACCGACATCAAGGGCATCCTCGCCTCGTCCACAGTGACCCAGCTTGGCTTGATGTTCGTGGCCTGTGGTCTGGGTGCTTACCCGGTGGCGGTGTTCCACCTGGTGGCGCACGCTTTTCTCAAGACATTCCTGTTCCTGACCGCGCCGTCGATTCTCGGCTACTTCCACAGCCACCCCGATCCCAAGGCGCGCACCAGCGCGCACGCGGCGCCAGTGCCGGTGATGTTCTGGTTCGTGTTGATCGGCTCTATTGGCCTGATCGGTGGCGGCTTTGGTATCACGGCCTTTGGTGGTGAGTCGGGCTTGCAACCGTCCTATTACTTACTGATCGGTGTGTTTGTGATGGGCTTGTTTGCAACGCTTCGTCACGCGGTGTCGGCGACCCAGCGGATATTTGCAGGCGATGATCACGGCGAGAGCTGTGGCCATGCACACCACGGTGAGCACGCATCCGGTGGACGCTCGGCGGCGCCGGTTATGTTGCCGGTGCTCTTCATCCTCGGTGCCGCTGCCGTGGCATGGCTGATCGGTTTGTTGCCCGGTGGCACGCCCAGCAGCTGGTTCCAGTCCCTGCTTGCGCCGGTGGTGACGGTGTCGCCACTGGGTGACAGCGGCACGCTGATGAGTTGGATCGTGATTACCGTCCTCGGGCTGTTGATGCTGACAGCGTGGGCAGCGTCGGTCTTCACTGAGCGTTTTGAATCAGAAGTGCCGGGTCAAGGCTTGTTGAATACCCGCGGTCTCTACGTCGCTGCGCAAAAGCGGTTTTGGCTCGACGACTTCTACCACAAGTTTGTGGTCGGTAAGTCGGTTCGACTGGGCGAGACGCTGGAGCGCTTCGACCGCGATGCGGTTGACGCTGTCACCGGTACGCCGGCAGTTGAACCGCAGTCGCTGCGTGTGGATGCGGCATGGGAGCAGAGCTTTCTCGCGGCGCGAGCTGAGGGCATGTCTGATGTGCTTGGTGGTCGCAGTGACGAAGAGGCTGGCCTGTTAGCGCGGCTCGAGTCGCTTGGAGCCGCGTCTGGACGCGCAGCCGTTGCAGTTGAAGACAGCGTGCCGCGTGGCACTGGATTCTTTGGCCGCCTGACCGAAATCGCGACGCGCGTGACCGGTTGGATCGAGACCCGGATCTTCGACCGACTGCACGGTGGCGTTGCCAAGACCGGCGGAAGCTTGGGCGGATCGCTCTATCAAATTGAAGAAATGCTTGGGCGTCCGGCTGTGTTGGGAATCACCGTGATCGTGATGATCGGCGGTATTATTGTGGGAGCGATGCTCTGATGTTGCCTGAAATCTCCGCTACGGCGCAGCTTGGGTTTCCCATTCTGACGCTTGTAATCTTGCTGCCTGCGGTTGCCGCCGTGATTGTTCGCTTACTTGGCGATGGCCTTGCGCAAAAGTTGGCCATTGGCGTGTCAGCCCTGCAATTACTGCTTTGTGTGGTTGTCTGGCTGGCACACGATCCGTCGTCGGCCGCGATGCAACTGGCCGAACAAGGTGCACTGCCGGGATACAGCCTCGGAGTCGATGGCATCAGCGTGATGTTCCTGCCGGCGACGGCCTTGCTGAGCTTCTTTGCGGTGCTCTGTGCAAGGCAGTCGGTGAGCGAGAACCTGCGTGGTTACCTCGCGGCGCTGCTCTTTAGCCAGGCGATGTTGTTGGGTGCTTTTGCAGCCACCAACCTGATCTGGTTCTGGCTCTTTTTTGTCGCCGAGATCTTTCCGGCGTATTACATGATCAAGGCTTGGGGCACAGGTGACAGCCGCAACGAGGTGGCGAAGAGTTACCTGAACTACATGGGGTTATCAGCGCTGGCCATCGGCATTGGTTTCTTTGTGTTGGCGAGCAGCGTTGCGGATGGCATGAGCTTCTCGCTTGCGGCGCTTTCCGCCACTGAGATTGACCCGTCTGCACAAATGCTGATCTTTTTGTTCTTGTGCATCGGCTTTGCAATCAAAGCGCCGCTTTTCCCGTTGCATGCGTGGTTGCCACGGGTGCTCGAGCACGGGCCGCTGGTCGGGATGAGCATCTTGCTCGTCGGCATCAAGCTCGGCGCCTACGCGCTGCTGCGCTTTGTGGTGCCGCTGCTGCCGGATGCGACGGCTGAGTTTTACTGGTTGATGGCGGCCTTTGGATTTGCAAGTTTGGTGTACGGCGCGCTGATTGCGGTGGTGCAAACGAACCTTAGACGACTCATGGCGTTTGCCAGTATCAGCCACATGGGGGTGATCACACTCGGGATCTTCTCGCTCAATGTCGCCGGCATTGAGGGCGCGTTGTTGCAAGCGCTGAACCTCGGAATCACCGGCGCGGGCTTGTTTCTGATCGCGACTTTCATCACCAGCCGCGTCGGCTCATCGGATCTCGTCGACATGGGCGGGATTCTCAGCCGCGCCCCGTTGATGGCACTGGG
>CALAMQ010000178.1 GCA_937925815.1 uncultured Granulosicoccaceae bacterium
CCTGGGTCCGATGTCGATTATTGCGATCATGATTCCGGTGGCGATCACCATCGGCAACCCGTCCACTGCGCTCATTTTGCTCGCCGGTGTCTACTACGGCGCGGTCTTCGGTGGATCAACGTCGTCAATCCTGATCAACGCACCCGGTGTTGCCTCGACTGTGGCGACCAGCTTTGACGGCTACCCACTCGCGCGCAAAGGGCAGGCCGGTAAAGCGTTGACCGTGGCCGCGATTGCAAGCTTCGCCGGAGGCACAATTGGCGCGGTCCTGTTGATGATTTTCGCACCGGCTCTCGCGTCGGTCGCATTGCTGTTTCATTCAGCTGAATATTTTGCCTTGATGGTGGTGGGCCTGTCTGCCATTGCGGCCTTTGCTGGCACCGGGCAGGTGTGCAAGGCGCTGCTGATGACCTTTCTCGGCTTGATCATGGCGACCGTCGGTGAGGGCGTGCTCTTCAATGCGCCTCGGTTCACCATGGGCGTCATGGATCTGCAGTCGGGCTTTGGGTTCATCACACTTGCGATGGCGATGTTCGCGCTGCCAGAGGCGATGTATCTCGTGCTCGATCCCAAGCGTTCGAAAACCGGTGATGGAGACAGCGGCGAGATCAGCGATTTGCGTATCACGCGCGATGAAGCAAGGCGGATAGCGCCGGTGATCGGGCGGCAGTCTTTACAGGGGTTTTTTATTGGGGTGCTTCCAGGCGCGGGGGCGACTATCGCATCTTTTCTCGGTTACGCCGTCGAGCGCAACATCGCGTCTAAGGAAGAACAAGAGCAGTTTGGAAAAGGCTCTGTTAAAGGTATAGCGGCACCCGAGAGCGCAAACAACGCCGCGGCAACTGGCTCATTTGTGCCCTTGCTGACGCTCGGCATTCCAGGGTCCGGCACCACGGCAATTCTACTCGGTGCATTGATTGCGCTAAACGTCAACCCGGGGCCGCGCTTGATGATTGACGAGCCAGAGATTTTCTGGGCTGTCATAATCTCCATGTACCTTGGCAACCTTGTCCTGCTGATCTTGAACTTGCCACTGATTCCGTACATCGCCAAAGTGCTCGCGGTACCACGCAATTACCTGATTCCCTTTATTCTCTTTTTCACGCTGATGGGCGCGTACATCGGGCAAAACAACGCCACCGAACTGTTGTTGTTGGTGGGATTTGGCGTGTGCGCCACGGTGTTGCGCTTCGCAGACTACCCACTGGCTCCACTGCTCATTGGCTTTATCCTTGGGCCGCTGCTCGAGAATAATTTCTCGCGCGCGATGCAGCTCTACGACGGCTTGGCCTTTGTCTGGGAGCGCCCAATGACGCTTGCGCTGTTGTGTTTAGCGGTGGTGCTGGTGGTGCTGCCAAGTTACCGGCAGCGGCGGCGTGCGACCGGTGTCGCAGACGGCGATTGAAACAACCTGGCAGCCTCGATTGCGCGGTTAGTCTGGGGTAGGATCAGACACAGCGATATCAATGGGGTTGGCAATGAAGAAATCCAGACGACATCACTGGCGCGAGGCGTTCACGCTGATTTTGCTGGTTTGCAGTATGTTTGGCTTTAGAACTGCGTTTGCTGACTGGAATTTTGTGCCCACAGGCTCCATGGAGCCAACACTGCAAGTGGGCGATGTGGTGCTGACGGACAAAACGGCCTTTGGGCCAGCTGTGCCGGTTTTGAACAAAGTCCTGTGGCGCACTGGGCGCCCAGCCCGCGGAGATATCGTCACCTTCTACCCGCCCGGTGAAGACAAACTGTACGTCAAGCGGGTAGTGGGACTGCCCGGTGATGAGATCACCAGTGATGGGGTGCGCATTGCGGTGAACGGTGAACCGGCTGCACTGGCGGTTGATTCGAACACTGGCCTGGCGGCGCACGGGACCGAAGTGCTCGGTGGGCAACCGCACCTGTGGCGCATCAGCCGAGGTGGGTCGGCGCCAGCGGGCCGCTGGTTGGTGCCCGACGGACACTACTTCATGATGGGCGATCACCGTGACAACAGCATTGACTCGCGTCGCTTCGGGCCCGTGCCCGAGGCGCGAGTGATCGCGCGGGTGTCGCGTGTGGCGTTGTCGTTCTCCCGTACCTGGCCCTTTGTGAGCCGGGTGGCGAGGGAAGTGGACGCGCTCTGACTCAATTCAGTGCGACGTCGTAGCCTGTGAATTTTCGGATGTTGATCACGCCGGTGTCGAACATCAAATACTGACCTTTGATGCCCAGCAGTGTGCCGTTGACGCTGGGGTCTTTGTCGAAGTTATGGCTCGTGATTTTGCTTGGGTACTCGAGCACCGGGAAGTCGAGCGAGATCGCGGATTCTGTCAAAAACTCAATCGCATCTGTGCCGTGCTTGTCCCGGAGGGCCGTTAGGTGAGGCTCGAGCTCTTGCAGCAACGCTTTGGCGTCTGCCTGCATGTCGCGCGGTTCCGGGTCGCCTTTCAAGAGCGCGCGCCAGTTGGTTTTGTCGGCGACGTGCTTGGCGAGCAGCACTTCAACTAACCCTGCCACCAAACGGTTGGTCACGCGCAGCATGGGCAGGGCCTGGCTTGCGCCTTGGTCGATCCAGCGGGTTGGCACTTGGGATTCACGCGTGATGCCTACCTTCAATCCGCTGGTGTTGGCGATGTAGACAATGTGTGGCGCAAAACAATTGCGCAGGCCCCAGTCGGGTTCCCTGCAGGTGCCGAGGTGGTGGTGGCAGGTCTCGGGTCGGATGATGCAGTTGTCGCAACTGGCGAGCGTTTTCATGCAGTTGAAGCAGTGGCCCTGCGCGTAGCTCTTGGGTGTGCGTTTGTTGCAGTTGTCGCAGTAGATGTTGCCGCTAAATTGCAGGCTCAGGTGCTGGCCGAGAAATCCGTTTAGCGGGGCGTGGGTGTCGCCCATCGGCAGGGCGTAAGTGATCGGGTCACCGAGCTCGGCGGACATTTTGTCGAGTGGGGTCGGCACGGCCGCCTCCGATTGCGCAATTGATGTGCGATAATACCGGGGTCGTGCGCTCTGGCGCGACCTGGAATCAGAAAAGGGAGCGGTGTGATGGCGTTGTTGATGTACGACCTGTGTGGAAGCAATCCGGCGCGGCGTTTCAGTCCCTATTGTTGGCTTGTGAAGCTCGCCGCTGCGCACAAGCAACTGCCGCTAGACACCACGCCGCTGCCCTTTACCGACAAAGCCAGCATCGCCTTCGCTGACTGGAAGCAACTGCCGGTGTTGACCGACGGTGACACCACCGTGGTTGACTCGTGGCAGATCGTGCAGCACCTGGAGTCATCGTACCCAGAGCGTCCTATTGCTGGGTCGGCGGACGCCATGGGCCAAGCGCTGTTGATCAAGCTCAGCGTTGAAATGAACGTCATGGGCCCGGTGCTCCGAAGCGTGATCCTCGATATCCACAACCACTTGGCACCGGCGGACGCAGCTTACTTCCGCGAGACCCGCGAAGCGCGCTTTGGCGCCAGCCTCGAGGATTTGCAGGCGGGGCGCGAGTCCCACCGTGCAGCGCTTCAGAGCGCGCTTGCCCCGTTTCGTGCGACCTTGAAACGCCAACCTTGGCTCAGCGGAGAATCGCTTGGCCTTGCTGACATGTTGTTATTTGCGACCTTTATGTGGGCGCGCAGCGTGTCGGATTTTCAGTTGCTGAACAGTGATGACCCGGTCTACGCTTGGCGTGACGCCATGTTTGAACAGCTATGCACCGCAACAAAGGCGTCACCGGGTTACGACTTTTCTGATGCGGGTATGTCATCGTGATGGACTTGTATTATTGGGCGACCCCCAATGGAAAAAAATGCACGATCATGCTCGAAGAGTGCGGGCTGGCCTACAACACGATCCCAGTGGACATCGGGCAGGGTGCGCAGTTTGAACCCGACTTTCTCGCGATCAGCCCAAACAACAAAATCCCGGTGCTCGTGGACCCAGACGGCCCAGACGGCGAGGGCATCGCGGTCAACGACTCAGTGGCCATTTTGCTGTACTTGGCCGAAAAAACCGGCACCTTTTGGGTGGACAGTGCGCGCGAGCGCCACACGCTGATGCCGTGGTTGCTGTTTCAGGCCTCACACATTGGTCCCATGCTCGGTCAAAACCACCACTTTCGGGTCTACGCACCTGAAAAGTTGCCCTACGCCATAGAGCGATTCACCACCGAGGCCGCGCGGCTGTACGGCGTGCTCAACACCCGACTCATGGACCGTCCGTGGATTGGTGGCGACAACTACACCATTGTCGACATGGCAACCTACCCGTGGATAGCCAGGCACGAGCGCCAGGGCCAAGACCTCGCGGACTTTCCAGCTGTGGCGCGATGGTTCGCCGCGTGCTCCGAGCGGCCAGCCGTGCAGCGCGGCATGGCGGTGCTCGACGATCACGACGTCAAAGCCGACATGAACACGTCGCAGTGGCAGACCTTGTTTGGCAACAAAGCGCCGGGCGAGTGATCGCACCCGGTTCCAAGAAAAGCGTTTGAGAGGTCAGCACGTGCAGCAAGCCAAGACGATGGACGGCATTGACTGGGCGCTGTTGCTGCTGTTGTCGTTGCTGTGGGGCGGGGCGTATTTTTTCGCTGGTGTCGCGGTGCGCGAGCTGCCGCCGCTGACCGTTGTGTTCATCAGGGTGGCGCTCGCGGCCTGCGCGTTGTTGCCGGTGATGTGGTACCTCCAATTGCAGTTGCCAACGTCATGGCGAGCGTGGATGCCCTTTGTCGGCATGGGCTTGCTGAACAACGTCTTGCCCTTTTCGCTGATTTTCTTTGGGCAAACGCAAATATCGGTTGGCCTGTCTGCCATCATCAACGCCATGACGCCGCTCTTTACGGTGTTGGTCATGGCGGGTTTTCGCGAGGAAAAACTCACCGCATACCGCTTGATTGGCGTGGTGTTGGGGGTTGTTGGCGTTGCTGTGATCCGGGGTGTTGATGGCGCTGTCGGCCCAGCGCAAACACTGGGTATTGGCCTGTGTTTGGCGGCTGCGCTCAGTTACGGCTTTGCCGCCCTGTGGGGGCGGCGCCACCTCGCCGGGGTGCCACCTGTTAAATCAGCGACCTGTCAGCTCTTGTGTTCCTCGGCCATCATGGTGGTGATGGTGTGCGTTGTCGACCAACCTTGGACACTCTCGATGCCGAGCCACTGGGTGCAGCTCGCGTTAGTCGCGCTCGCGGTGTTTGGTACTGCGCTCGCTTATATCGTGTTTTTCACGCTCATGGCGCGAGCGGGTGCGAGCAACGTGATGTTGGTAACGCTGCTTATCCCGGTCTCGGCGTTGGTGTTGGGCAACGTCTTTCTGGCCGAAGTGGTGCACCGTCGAGAAGTGTTGGGTGCAATCGTGATTGCGTTTGGGTTGCTGTTTATTGACGGCCGAGTGATTGACCGTTTGCGGCGGCGTTCGCGCTGAAGCGGCGGTGCGTCAGCGCAGTAAAACCGCCGAGGCGAGACCGAGAAAAGACGCAAAGCCGACCACGTCGGTGACGGTCGTTAGCACCACGCTGCCGGCCAGGGCTGGGTCAACACCAAAGCGGCGAAGCAGTGTCGGCACGGCAACCCCGGCTGCGGTAGCGGCGGTCATGTTTATCACAAGCGCGGCACCGATGATCAGGCCGAGTTGCAGGTCGTCGAACCACA
>CALAMQ010000179.1 GCA_937925815.1 uncultured Granulosicoccaceae bacterium
CGCGGTCTACCGTCCGTCGACGCTTGCTGATCTACACGATTTCACGCGTTTGATCGATGCGTTGCCAAACGTCAGTTGGTTCACACGTTGTTGCGTGGCAACTGACTTACCGGACAACTTTGAACTCGATCGCCAGACCGCCTACGCGTTGCTGCGCAACACCGGCAAACCTGTTGGCACCAGCTTTACACTCGCAGAGTACGTCGACCCAATTGTCGACCTCTTTGATTACGCGCTTGGCGGTGAGGGCGAATTTCGCAAGCGGCCTTTTTGCAAGGCGCACATCAGCCCAGTGATCTCCCCGCTGCGCTTTGGCGAGGACGCGGTGGATGTCGCGATTGCCTGCATGCGCCGTGGTGTGATCATCAACAATATCGTCGCCGCCCAATCGGGTGCGACCAGCCCGGCAACGCCGGCCGGCATGCTCGCGACAACCCTCGCCGAGACGTTGGCAGCTCTGGTGATGGTCAATGTGTTCGAGCCGGGCTACCCGATGATCTTCTCCAATTGGCCGTTGGTGATTGATTTGCGCACTGGCGCTTTTGCCGGCGGCGGTGGTGAGATCAGCTTGCTCAATGCCGCCTCGGCCCAGCTCTCCAATCACTTTGGTTTGCCTTCGGGTGCCGCGTGCAGCATGTCGGATGCAAAGGCGATTGACGCGCAAATGGGCATGGAGAAAGCCCTGAGCGCGACGGCGGTGGGCTTGGCGGGGTGCAATATGGTGTACGAGTCGAGCGGCATGGCGGCGAGCCTGCTCGGTGCGTCTTTCGAGGCCTTTGTGCTCGACAACGACATGCTTGGCCATGTGTACCGACTGGTGCGCGGTGTCGAGGTGAACGGCGACACGCTGAGCTTGGACGCCATCCGTGACGCGGTGTTTGGCGAGGGCCATTTTCTCGGCGGCCAACAGACGCTCGATGCGATGCAGCGCGATTACTTCTACCCCAAGCTCGCCGACCGGGACGAGCCACGCACCTGGGCGCTCAGCGGCGAGTCCGATGCGTGGACGCGCGCGCGCGACGAGGCGAGACGCATTCTTGCGGACCACCGGCCAACGCCGCTGCCTGAGAAGCGGGACCGCGTGATTCGCGCCAAGTTGGGTCTTGCAGAAGATTGTTGAGCTGAATCAGCGCACTGTGACCGGTACAGCGCTGTAGGGTGCTCGAGTTGCGTTAAAACGCAGAGAGCTCAGGGTTCAATCAACAACGCGAATTCACTGCCCTTGCCAACAGTGCTGCGGGTTTGCAAGCGCCAGTCGCAGACATCGCACAATCGTTTGACAATGGATAAGCCAATGCCGACACCCGATCGACGCTGGCCAGCGAGCGAGACCCAGGGCTCAGTGATTTTCTCGATTTGCTCATCGGACAGGCCCGGTCCGGTGTCGCGCACCGCAATTTCATCCTCGCGTACAAACAGGGTGATTGCGCCGTTGTCGGTGTAGTCGATGGCGTTGCGAAGCAGGTTGCCAAGTACGATTGCAAGCACGTGACGTGGCACCTGAAACTGAGGCTCTCCCTCGAGCACGGTGGAAAACTGTAAGCCTTTTTTGCTTGCGAGCATTTCATAGCGATGTGCCTGCTCGTGTATCAGCGGCATCGGGTCTTCACGCGATTCGGGCTTTTCGGTCTCGCGCGCCAGGGTTAGCAGGGCGGTGGTGAGCTCAAGCATGTCGGCGTTGGCGCGGTTGATACGGTCGGTTGCGTTGCGGCCGCGTGTCGAAAGCTCTTCATCAGCGAGCATCGCGAGTGCCATGTCGATCACGGTGATCGGTGTGCGCAGTTCGTGGCTCGCTTCGCGGGAGAACAGTCGCTCTCGTTCGAGTGAGCGGTTGCTTTTCTCGATGAAACTGGTCAGGGCGTTGGACAGCGCTAGCACGTCGGTGTCGGCGTTGGCCGGCAGCGCCTCTGGCATAACGCTGCTGGCGTCGGGTTCTGTTGGGTCCAAGCGCGAGACCGCTCGCGCGAGATACACCGTGGGTGAGAGCGTGCTGTGGACGTAGCGATAGGACAACCAAGACACGATATACAACGCGATCAACACGGCTGCGAGTGGAGCAATGCCGTAGAGCGCGATCAGCCCGTCAACGCCAGTTCGGTTAAATAACAACACCAAGCGTTGCTCGCCGCGGTCGTCGACAAACACCGCATTGAATTCAGCGTCATCACGGGACTGGTGTCCAGCGCGCAACGTTGAGGGTTCAATTGGGATAGTGTCGAGATCGCGCGGGAGCAGGTAGCCCCGCAAATTGAGCGAATTGGCAAGGGAAGCTGTTTCGTCGGCGTTGATCAAGGCCCAATAGTGGGCGCTCTCGGCTTCGAGCGCCTGCGTGATCAGCACCCGCCCGAGCAACTGGTGAACGCTGAAGAGGCCGATTACTGCAGCGATTGCTATTACCGCGCTTTGCACCAGAAACGCGTGCAGTACCCGGCGGCGAAGATCAGTGCGTGGCTTCATCGAATATTCGGTATCCCGCGCCTGCGGCGCTTTGTAAGAGCGCTGAGTCAAAGGGTTTGTCGAGTGCTTTTCGCACGGTATAGACATGCGTCCGCAGGCTGTCGCTCTCCGCCAGTTCTCGGCCCCACACGCGACGTTCAAGAACGGGCCTTGAGACAAAAGCTGGCGAGGCACGCATAAGCGTTTCAACGATGCGGTAGCCGATCGGGGTCAGCCGAATGGTCTCATTTTCGCGAGCGAGGTGGCGTTGTTGTGGGTCGAGTGTGAGCGGCCCAACCGTGACGGTGCCTGATGTGGTGTAGTGGAGTTGCCGGCGCAGCAGCGCGTCCACTCGTGCCAGCAGTTCTTCGGATGCGAAGGGTTTGACGAGATAGTCGTCGGCGCCCACCCGCAACCCACTCACGCGGTCTTCCACAGTGTCTCGAGCGGTCAGCATTAGCACCGGTGTGGTGTCACCAGCGTCGTCGCGCAAACGGCGGCAGAGTTCTAGGCCATCGAGACCGGGCAAAGACAAGTCGAGGATGATCAGGTCGTACTGGTTGTTCAGCGCGAGTTCGAGTCCGGTATCACCTCGGTGGCTGTAGTCGACTGCGTAGTTTGCTGCCGCTAGCCGCTCGCCGAGCATTTCAGCGAGGTCACGGTGGTCTTCTACAAGCAACAGTGTGGCATCGCTCACTGGCGTCTCCTGTGCTTCCAGTGGATGTATTCGGGGTGGCCGATGCGTCGGGTTTGATGAGCTTCCAACAAATCTGACGCCACAACCTCATGCACGGGTACACCTTTGCAGCTCGAATGTGAACGTGGCGTGAACGAATGCACACCTACGCCAAATTCAGTGTGGTCGCGTACCGAGGCGCTCAGTTACTGAGTACCAGCAAACCCACATCTTGCGGCGCGACGTGCACACCCTCAATGGGCCCGCGCGCAATCGCCGTCGTCACGCTGCCAGCGGTGAGCTCGATGTTCTCAGCGTTGATCGCAATCGCACCGCCCGCGACCACGCGAATGTCGTAGTGGCCGGGGGCAATGGCGAGTGCGTCGCTGGTGTCGGCAAAGGCGAACTCACTGAGTACCGGGCTGATGGTGTCTAGCGCGTGCGCGTTTACGTTGCCGGCGGGCGACACGAAGACCTCAACGTCGCCAGCGCTCGGCGCGCCGTGCACCACGCGCAAGCTCGCCTGGGTGGCGATCCGGCGGTTGTTGTCTTCGATCGCGAGCAATCGGAAGGCGTTGTCGGGGTCGGTGTTGCTGATGCGACCAACCGCGATGACTGAATAGTCTGAACCGGTGGCGAGCGAAATATCTGGGGATGTGTAGATACTGTCGCCGACAGTGTCGCTGTCGGGCGCAACGTCAAAGCGGTACTGCATTGCTGGGACTGAAACATAGCTGTCCGCCGCGGGCACCACATCGGTGTAGTAGAAAGCGTCGATAAGCTCGCTGGACACACCGGTAGCGGTTGCGGTAGCGAAAACTTCCACTGGCCCGTGGGCGACCGCTCGCGCGTCAGGTGACAGGTGCGCTACGCGGGCTGCGCTCTGTGTGGCGGCGTCGCGCAACTCGACAGTTTGCTCTCCTGTTCCAACCAATAACGTCACAGGTGACGCGGCTTGTTCTGCAGCTGTGTCACTGGCAATAGCGAATACCGACAAGCTTTGCCCGGCAAACGGTGCGAGGTCGATGGAGCCAGAGTCGTAGGCCACCGTGCCATCTAGCGCGGCGACGATGCGGACGTCTTCGGCCGCAATTGCACCCAAATCAAGAGTTTGCTGATAATGCAAGTCGATACCCGGCTGATGTAAGTCGATCACGGCGTCCGGTGCCAAGAGGTAGATCTCGACTGCGGGTACCTCGGGTGCGGCGTGGGTCACGGTGAGCGTGACGTGCTCGGCTGTCGGTGTTGCCGCAGAATCAGTGACGATCAGTGGCGCTATCTCAGCAACCTTGCCGACGGCCATCACGGTGGTTTGAGATCCGGCCTCGAGCTCGAGTCCCTCGACGTTTATGACATTGGCAGTGCCTGTTGGCAATATGCCGTCAACTGCTATGTCGTAGCGACCGGCGTCGAGCGTGGTAAACCCTGAGCTGGTCGCGTAGTCCAGGCCCGATATTGCGGTCTCGCCGTTCAACAACACATCCACAGCCGGTGCGTCAGGCGAGGCGTGAATCACGCGGATTGCCGCTGTGGCAGAGTCGGCAGTGCCACCGGCTCCGCTCACTGTTGTTGTCACCAGGGTTGCGGTGTCATCACAAGCTGCGACCAAAAGGCCTAGTACACCGGCGACAGCCGGCTTGATCAACGTTCTTTTCGTCATGGCACACATCTCAATTTGCGTAAATCCGTGAGAAGTGTGTCTGTAACGGCCGTGGGGATACGTAAAGAGCGTGTCAAGATTGCGTGAAGATTGATTGCTGTGACGCCGGAGCACCACAGATTTGCTGCTCTCTTAAACTTGGATTGCGAATGGAGGTGACACCCTTAAAGGACCGGAGCCGGTTCGTGCTAAGTGCGGGTGCGCTCACGTTTGACCCGGTCAAACTCAGCGCGGTGCTCTGCGAGCTCGGCCGCACTCAACAGTGACACGTTGGCGTAGTCTTGTTTCCAGTTTGCAGCGCCCGGCCAGCGAGCTGCTGATTGCACTGTGTGGCGTGGGTGCGTTGCGCTGCTGAAAGCGTTGAGCGCATCACGCGCGATGGCATCTTGCGCTGAGCGGTCGTTCGGTGGGCCGGCGGGGTTGCCGAGCGGCAAATCGGAGAACACAAAGCGTGGCGCGCCGACATACTCAACGATATCGCGTGCGCACCCGAGCACGACGGTTGAGATACCTTCGGCTTCAAGGTGGTTGGCCACCAGGCATGCCGACTGGTGACACACCGGGCAGTTGGCAACCAAAACCGCAATATCGACACCGTCCTCTTGGCAAAGACTGAGTATTTCAGGCGCGTATTGCGTCTGGGTCCGGTGCTGAGATCGGTGCGTTGGCAGTCCGAAGAAGCGCCGGTTGAGTTGGCTTATGTCACCTTCTGATGCACGGCGGGCGAATGCATCGACGGGGAAAAAGCTCGCGCGGTCCTCAGCGGTTGTGTGCGCGCGATCAATGGCCAGGTGAGACAGCCCGAGTGTAGGCGGTGAGTTGGTGGGCGCGGCGTAGACGGCGTCGAACTTTGCGCGACCGTTGTAAGGCGCTCCCGGACCTTGCTCGCCCGCGCCCTCGATAAAGGGCGCTGCGGTCGTGATCAATGTGAGCCTCGCCTCTGGCAAGGGCTTTCGCGGCGGCGTGAAAGCAATGTCGGGTTGTTTTGCCCATCGGTATGGGACGGGGTAACCGAGTGCGAGATACCAACTTCGAATGCGTTCGAGGTAGGGCAACGGGGCATCAGACACGCGGTAGGTCCTCTATGTGGTTTGTACAGCGCAGTGTCGCGGTGCCGTGTTGCAAGCGTGACCAGCTCCACGGCAGCTTGCCAACTGTGTAGCGGGTGGTCAACGGCAGGGCGTCGACGTTTTCAGTTGGCCCTCGACCAACTGGATTGTTGGTGGGCTTTCGATGCCTGAAAAAGGTGATTCGCTATGCCAGGTGAACGACGCAAACGCAATTTCGTGCAGCAATTTGTGTCCAAAATTCGCTCTGCAAACCATCTGTGTGGCCGCGCTGCTGAGCTCGCCGCGCACCCAGTCAAAGCCCTTTGCAGAAGCTCGGTTGTGCACTGTCTCGCGCATGCGGCGGTAGAGTCCGGCGCCGCGTTTGTCTGGCGCGACGACCGCCATGTCTACGTGCAAGGTGTTGTCTCGTGGCGGTGTTGCGCCGCGCCGCAGGGCTGCTAGCAACGCGCGTAATGGGTCAGAACTGTGATCGGATATCGGGGTTGCTTGCGCACAGGTCCATGCGAGCACACACCCCACAAGCGCGCCATTTGCTGACTCAGCCACCACCGAGCAGGCCTCAGAAACTGCGATGTCTAAGTCTGCTTGTAACGTCGATTGCCACGCACAGGG
Source organism: uncultured Granulosicoccaceae bacterium (assembly GCA_937925815.1). Classification (GTDB taxonomy): domain Bacteria; phylum Pseudomonadota; class Gammaproteobacteria; order CALCKW01; family CALCKW01; genus CALCKW01. The sequence continues at coordinate 6,455 of CALAMQ010000179.1, forward strand.
GTCTACACCCAAAGCCGTGTGCAACACACTTTCAGTCACAAAATGCTGCCCGAGTAACGCTGTGACCTCATCTGTGTCCGATGCGAGGAGTTGGCGGATGTGTGTGTCCATGGCGTGTTCGGCTACCCATCACAAGCTGTCATGTTGTGTCGACATTGTGTCTCAAATAGTCGGCAAGATCCCGCGGTGTCAGAGAGCAAGAAAGCGGCTGCAAACAATGATGTCGCCAGAGTGCGGGGCCCGACGAGCGTGTATACAGGATTCTGCGTAATACCCCTTGGACCGTTAAGTTTCGGATGAGGTGGTCCGATAGGCTCTAGGTTGGGATAGCGATTTCTTCCTGATTCGGTTGCAACTCTCAATGGCCAGTCGCCCAAAGGTATGCGAATGAAAACTGATGCCTGGAACGTGAATCACTACGCCATCGCGTGCGGCTTGCTCGCGCTCTACGGCATCGCGGTGTGCCCACTCCTCGAAAGCTTGTCCGTGGCAACGTTGATGGTGCCGATGGTGATTGCCTTTGGATGTGGGTTATTGGTGAGAAACGCACTTAGGCGCTGGCTGCTCAGCTCTGACCTGAGCCTGTCTCGGCCGAGGCGAGCTTTTATCATCGAGTGGGCAACCTTGTTGGCAGTGGGTTTTGGCCTGGCGGTGTTTAATCACACAGTCCTTGAATTTCCGTTTGCCAGTCACAGCGGCCTTAAAGTGGTGCTCGGTGTCGCCTCCATCGGCTTTTTTGTCTCGATAGACGTGATGCTGCACGAGCAAATGGCAGTGGGTCGTCACTTGAAACAAGAGGGGATAGCGGTTCAGCTTGAAGCCTCGCGTCAGTCCTTCTCTAGGCGCCTCTTTGTGCTGTCAACTGTTTCGATTTTGGTTGTATCAATGGTGCTGGTGCTGCTGATTTACAAGCAACTTCTGTTTCTTTCGTGGCAAGAATCACTTGAAGACCTGAACAAGGTCTGGCTTGCGATTTTATTTGAATCGGTCTTCGTGGTTGCGATCATGACCGCCTACATTGCCAAGGTTATGAAGTCGAGCTCACGTGTGTTGGCCTTCTATCTCGGCAACCAAAAAGATGCCCTAGAGCGCGTGTCTGAGGGGAACTACACGGGATCTGTGCCGGTTGTCAGCCGCGATGAATTCGGCGACATTGCGCGCCACACCAACGACATGATCCAAACTATCGCTGCGCGCTCTGCTGAGCTCCAGCGTACGCAGGACGCCACAATTCTCGCACTGGCAGCGCTTGCAGAGACGCGCGATAACGAAACCGGCGCACACATCATGCGAACGCAATATTATGTCAGGGAGTTGGCAGAGTACCTGGCGAATCAGCCTGCGTACCGCGATACGCTCACACCGGATACGGTCAAGCTGATTTACAAGTCAACACCTTTACACGACATCGGCAAGGTGGGTATCCCGGATGATGTATTGCTCAAGCCGGGCAAGTTGAGCGAAGACGAATACGAAATCATGAAAACCCACACCACACTTGGCTTGCATGCGCTCGTAGTGGTGGAAACTGAACTGGGTCAATCCAACTTCTTAAATTACGCCAAAGACGTGGTGGCGACGCACCATGAACGCTGGGATGGCAACGGCTATCCGGCCGGCTTGGCTGGTGAGAGCATTCCGTTGTGCGGTCGATTGATGGCGGTGGCTGATGTCTATGACGCGCTCACCAGCAAGCGTGTTTACAAGCCCGCATTCAGTCATGAGAAAGCGCGCTCAATTATCCTAGAGGGTCGCGGCAGCCAATTTGATCCAACAGTTGTCGATGCCTTTGTCGAGTGTGAATCCGCCTTTATTGCCATCGCGAATCGTCACAGTGACGGCGAGCCGGAAGCTTCTCAATCTCTCGTTGCGTGATCTCGCGTAGCCCCTAAGCGCCTTGCCCATCGGGGCTGCCGTTAAACGATGAGGTTGACGCGCGCCTCAGACACGGTTCCACCTTCATCAAAGTCCATGCTAAGTGCACTTGCTTGCTGTGGGGTGAGTCGGCGGTAAAGTGGGTCGCGGTCATTGGCGGGGTGGTCCTTGAGATAGAACTGCGTTGTCAATAACAGGCTCTCGCCGCGTAGCACTTTGACGTGAATGTGAGGGGTGCGCCCTGGATAGGGCACGGGTTTGATGGTGCGAAAGCGGTAGCGGCCGCTGGCGTCAGTGATGTGGTGGCCAAATCCCTGAAAGCCTGTGTCACGTAGATTGCGTTGGCGGTCACCGGGGTGGCTGTATCGCCCGTTCACATCACACTGCCAGATCTCGATACGCAATCCAGGCTGCGGCGCTCCCGCGGCGTTAAAGACACGACCCTGCAGGTAAACCACCTCACCACCAGCTTGCGTCGCGCCACCAGCAAGGCGCACCAAATCGTTGTCGGTGTCGGCATGGCGCATTGAGGGTCGCGGGTAAAAAGGCCCTTCAGCGGCAGAGGGGGTTTTCGTCGCTGCACTGGCACGGCCGTTGAGTCCGAGGGCAGCGGTGGCTGCTGACAACACGCTTAGCAGATGGCGTCGTGTGGTGCGCATGGCTTAGACCTTCAGTGGCTCAGATCACCATTGAAGCACCGCGCTTGGCGGTTTTGCAAAGATTTCGAGTGTAAAGACGCTGCTATCAAGTAGGGCTGATTGGCTCAGCCCATGCGCAAACGCTCGGTCATTGCACGGGCGAGATTGTGATCGAACAGCGTCTCTAGCGTGCACGGCAGTCGTTGACGCCAGTTGGGGTGTTGATCGACTGTGCCGGGCAAATTGACCTGTTCTTGAAGACCTAGCAAGTCTTCAATTGGGATCACCATCAAACTGCCTGGGCTCGCGGTGAGGTACCCCTGCACCGCGCACAGCAACTGCGGTGAGGCTGTGGGGTTGTCTGGGTTGATACCGTGGTCGTGTGGCAGGTTGCCCGCATCGACCAGCGCTGCGACCAAACGGTGCCGGTCAGCCTGACGCTGTTCGCGCGCTGCGGCTGCGTGCTCAGCGCTTGGGAACAGTCCAATTTGCTCCATCCACTCGATCTCGCGGCCTTGCCACCAGCCGGCAATTGTTGGCAGATCATGGGTTGAGCCGGTAACCAGTGCACCTTCGGGGTAGGCGTCGGGACGCTTGAACAGCAAACTGTCCCAGCGTTCAAAATACAACACGCGGTAGGCCAACAGGCCGCTCGCGGCGAGGCGATCCTCAAAACCGGGCGGCACAGTTCCGAGTGCTTCGCCAACGATCGCGCACTGGGCGCGTCTGGATTCGAGTGCCACCAGTCGCAAGAGGTCGTCCAGCGGTTGGCGCACATAACACCCACTGGCGGCGGTCTCGCCGTCCGGTACCCAAAACTGACGTTTGAGCCCCAATACGTGATCAATGCGCAGTGTGCCGGCAAGGTGTGCGTTCTCACGCAATACCCGCACAAAGGGTTCAAAGGCGCGTTCTTCCAATGTGATTGGGTTGAGGGGTGTCAGGCCCCAGGCTTGTCCGCTTGGGCTCAACTGATCCGGTGGCGCACCCACCGAGACTCCCGAGGCGAACGCCGCCGGGTCCGCCCACACTTCAGCTCCGCCGGCATCGCATCCGACCGCGAGATCGAGATAGAGACCCATCGAAAGGCCAACGCGGCTGCACACATTAGTCGCGTCGCGCAGTTGCTCCTCAGCAACCCAGTGCAGATAACACTGGAATTCGATGGCATCGGGGTGGGAGGCGATAAAATGCTGTGTGCCCGAATCCGTTGGTGAGGTATAGCCCTCTGGCCAGCTTTGCCAGCCACAGCGTGATGCATCCTCTCGATAAAAGTGATCAAACAAAGCGTCAAATAGCGCCTGATTTTGCAAGGCGGTTCCGCGCTCCAGGCAAAAGGCTTTGAACGCCTCTGCGCGTGGACTACCGTTCGCGAGTTCATGGTGTTGGAAGTGGCCAAAGAGACTCACAAGGATGTCGCGTTTTAGCTGCCAGACAGCGCCGTAGTTGACATGGTCGCTGTCGCGCACTGCCTGCAACCGGGCTTGAAAGGTGGGGCTGGCGACTGTTTGTTGGGCCTGGCCACATGCACTGAAATCTGGCACAGCCTCAACGTCAATGTACGCGAGGTTCAAAAAACCGCGGTTGCTCGGTGAGTACGGACTGATGTGGTGGCTGTGGCCGGTGTAGCTTGCGTGCAGCGGGTTTAAGCCAAGTGTGGTTGCGCCTTGCTCTGCGGTCAGACGCGCGAGCACTGCGAGATCACTAAAATCGCCCATGCCCCAGTTGCGTTCAGATTGAAGCGCGTAGAGTTGTGCGGCGAATCCGAAGTGACGCGAGCCAGGTGACGCTGCTGCGACCGGGTGGCAGGTTGCCGGCGCGACAATCACACGACTGTGTGCGGCGGTGGCCTCCTGGCCAATCTGCGTGAGCCGAAGATCATGGTAGCCCTGCGGCAAATAGGGTGGCAGCGGCAGTCGGTAACGGGCCAGCTCAGCGCCATCGACCTCACGGCGCTCCAGCTCTTGGAGTTGTCCGAGCCGCAATTCACCACGGTGGCGCAACCCGTCTTCGAGTTCGAGGCGCCAGTGCAATACGGTTTCTGGGGAGTCGGCTGGCGCAACCAGCTCGACCGCGTGGTCGTCGCGCTCGTCTGCAAGAATGTGTACCGGTCGAAGCGCTCTGCGCCAGTTCCGTTGCGTGTGGGTCTGCAAGCTGCGCTCGGTTGCGTCATCTGTGCTGACGTCAAAACCCATGCAGCTGAGCACACGTTTGCAGGTGTTGGTGTCGAGTTGGTGTTGTTGACCGTAGATGTCCCAGTACTGCGGCTCAATGCCGACACAATCTGCCAACGACCACAACGCATTCACGGCTTTGCATCCACGTGCAAGCGGTACACTGCGAGGGAGTGGGGCTGAAGGGTTGTGCGACCGTTCTCGACGGCGGCCGACGCTGGATCGCGCCAGTGCGCGTTGTCGGTGTGCAAGACGCAGCGCCACTGGCCTGGCTGCGGTGGAAGTCGCCACGGTATGGCGATCTCGCCGCCGTTGACCATCACCAGCAGAGGTTGCGAAGCGGGCTCGTTTAGCACGTTATCTGTCGTTGGGTCTCGTGATTCAGTTGTTCGCGTGGTGCAGCCCGATAACAACATGCCAAGCGTGTGACCTGCGTGCCACGCGTCTTGACCCATTGATTCGCCGTTTGTATCCACCCAGCTGATGTCGGGCAGGTCTTGGTCATGACGCTGCTCTCCGTGCAGGAAACGCTCTTGTCTCAAGGCCGCGTGATCTTGGCGCAAGGCGATAACACGTTGCGTGAACGCGAGAAAGTCTGTGTCGAGGTTGTTCCAATCTATCCAAGTGGTGGCATTGTCCTGGCAGTAGGCGTTGTTGTTACCGCCCTGGCTGTGGCCCATCTCGTCGCCGGCGAGCAACATGGGTGTGCCCTGCGCGAGAAAGACGGTGGCGAGCAGATTGCGCTTGTGTTGCTGGCGTGCCGCCAACACGGCTGGATCGTCACTCGGCCCCTCGGTGCCGTGGTTGCAACTGTAGTTGGCATCGTGGCCGTCGCGGTTGTCTTCACCGTTGTCGGCGTTGTGTTTCTGGTTGTAGCTGACCAGATCGGTCAGCGTAAATCCGTCGTGCGCGGTGACGAAGTTGACGCTGGCAGAGGGTGCGCGTCGGTTGTGGTCGAAGTTTGAGGCCGATCCCAGCAGGCGGTCGGCGAGCTCGCGCATGACGCCGCGGTCGCCACACCAATAGCGTCTCGCGCAATCGCGGAACCGGTCGTTCCACTCGGCAAAGGGTGTCGGGTAGTTGCCCAACTGATAGCCGCCCGGACCGATGTCCCAGGGTTCGGCGATCAGTTTGCGGGTGGCGAGCACAGGGTCCTGGCGGATGGCGTCGAAAAATCCGCCATTCGGATCAAAGCCCTCGGGCTCGCGTCCGAGCACGGAGGCGAGATCAAACCGGAAACCGTCGATCTGCATGTCTTCGGCCCAGTAGCGCAAGCTGTCGAGCACCATGCGCATGACGTGCGGATTGGCGGTGTTGAGTGTGTTGCCGCAGCCGGTGTCATTGATGTAGTAGCGCGGGTTGTCCGGCATCAAACGGTAGTAGCTTGCGTTGTCGATGCCCCGGAAGCTCAGGGTCGGGCCGAGCTCGTTGCCCTCACAGGTGTGGTTGTAGACGACATCGAGAATCACTTCGATGCCGGCGTCGTGCAGGCGGGCTACGGCCCGCTTGACGTCCGACAATCCACCTGGGCCGAGGTAGCGCTGTTCCGGGGCGAAGAAGTTCAGTGTGCTGTAGCCCCAGTAGTTGACCAGCCCCTTGCTGCTGAGAAAGCGATCGTCGACAAACGCGTGCACCGGCAGCAGCTCGACGGCGGTGACCCCGAGTGCCTTGAGGTAGGCGATGACCTCGTGGTCGGCAAGCCCGGAGAAGGTGCCGCGCTCGACGTCTCCGATGGCCGGGTGCTGCATGGTGAAACCGCGCAGCTGCATCTCATAGATACAGCTCTGGCTCCATTCGGTGTCGGGCCGTTTGCTGTCACCCCAGTGATAGCTCGGGTCGACAACCACACACTTGGGCACGCCCTTGTGTGAATCCTGTCGGTCGAAGCTCAGGTCGGCCTGTGTGCTGTTGGCGCGGTAGCCGAGCTGACTGTTGGACCAGCGTACGGTGCCGTGGAGCAGGCGAGCATAGGGGTCGATCAGCAGTTTGTTCGGATTGAATCGGTGGCCCTGTTCGGGAGCGTGGGGTCCGTGAACGCGGTAGCCGTAGAGTAAACCGGGGCGCGCCTCGGGCAAGTAGCCGTGCCAGATGTGTCCGCTGTTTTCTGGCAGCGTGATGCGCTCGATTTCGCGCCGACCGCGGGGGTCGAACAGACAGAGTTCGACGCGCTCTGCGTGGGCCGAGAAGAGGGCAAAGTTGACCCCTGTGCCATCCCAGCTCGCGCCGAGTGGCCAGGGTCGGCCAGCGGTGATTCGGTGTTTCACGGGTTGGGTGCGGTGAGCACAACGGTGGCCAGTGGAGGTATGTCGAGTTGCAAGGAATACGCCTGTCCCTGCGCGGCAATCGGGTCGGCGACACGGCTGCCAGCGTTGCCGAGGTTGCTGCCACCGTAGCAGCCGGCGTCGGTGTTGAGCCGTTCAACCCAGTGACCGTCGCGCGGCACCCCGATACGACGGCCATGGTGTGGGGTTGGGGTGAAATTGCACACCACCAGCGCCCACCCATCCGCACCGTCGTGTCGCAGGTAGGTCAGGGTGGACTGCATCGCGTCGTCGGCATCTAGCCACTGAAAGCCCGCCGGACCGACGTCGTCCCGGTGCAGCGCAGGCTCAGAGCGGTAGAGGTGGTTGAGGTCTTTGATCAGGTGTTGGATTCCGCTGTGCTCGGCGTGCTCGAGCAGGTGCCAGTCGAGGCTGCTGTCGTGGTTCCACTCTGCTTGTTGGGCGAATTCGCCGCCCATGAACAACAGCTTCTTGCCGGGCTGTGTCCACATGAAACCGAAGTAGGCGCGCAGATTGGCGAACTGTTGCCAGCGGTCACCGGGCATCTTGCCCAGCAGCGAGCCTTTGCCGTGCACCACTTCGTCGTGCGACAGCGGCAGCACGAAATTTTCACTGAAGGCGTACACCAGGCCGAAGGTCAGTTCGTTGTGGTGGTGCGCGCGGTGAATCGGATCGCGCGCCATGTAGCGCAGCGTGTCGTTCATCCAGCCCATGTTCCACTTGTAGCCAAAGCCCAACCCGCCGTCGTGTACTGCGCGGGTCACGCCGGGCCAGCTGGTCGATTCCTCAGCCACCATCATGCTGCCCGGGTGGGCGCGGTAGACGTCGGTGTTGACGCGTTGCAGGAAGGCAACCGCTTCGAGGTTCTCGCGGCCACCGTGCTGGTTGGGCTGCCACTGGCCGGCTTCGCGCGAGTAGTCGAGGTAGAGCATGGACGCCACCGCATCGACGCGCAATCCATCGAGGTGGTAGCTGTCGAGCCAGTGGTGGGCGTTGGCGGTCAGAAAGTTGACCACTTCGGTGCGCCCGTAGTTGTAGATGAGCGTGTTCCAATCGGGGTGGAAGCCACGCTGCGGATCGTCGTGTTCGTAGAGTGCAGTGCCATCGAAGCGGCCGAGGCCGTGCGAATCGGTCGGGAAGTGGCCCGGCACCCAGTCGAGCAGCACACCGAGGTTGGCGTCGTGACAGGCGTCGACGAAGGCGCAGAAATCGGCCGGGGTGCCAAATCGACTGCTGACGGCGAACAACCCGGTCGGCTGGTAGCCCCAGGAGCCGTCGAAAGGGTACTCGCTGATCGGCATGAGCTGGATGTGCGTGAAGCCGAGCTCGGCGACGTAGGGCACGAGTTGCTCGCCCAATTCGCGAAAGGAGAGTGGCCGGTTGCCCTCTTCGGGAACGCGGCGCCACGATCCGGCGTGGATTTCGTAGATGCTGATGGGCGCCGCGGTTGACTGCGCATCGTGACGCCCGGCGAGCCACGCAGCGTCGCGCCAGTGATACGGGGTCGGATTGGCGACAACAGATGCGGTTGCCGGCCGGAACTCGGCTTGCAGCGCACAGGGGTCAGCCTTGTCGGGCAGGACCTCACCGTGGCGATCCCGCAGCGCGAACTTGTAGCGAGCGCCCGGTACGATGCCCGGAATGAACAGCTCCCAGATACCGCTTTCACCACGGTGGCGCATCGGGTGGGTGACGCGGTTCCAGCCGTTGAAGTCGCCGACGACCGATACATTCCGCGCGTTTGGGGCCCAGAGCGCAAAGCGCACGCCGTCGCTGCCTTCGACCTGCATGGCGTGCGCGCCCAGCACGGAGCCGAGGTCGTTGTGGGTGCCTTCTCGCAGCAGGTGCAGGTCGAGTTCGCCGAGTTGCGGACCGACATGCCAGGGGTCGCCAATGTGCTGTGCTGCGGCGCCGGGCCACTGCACACTCCAGCTGTATTGCAAGCCCGGTGGTGCGCTCGTGATTGCCGCCTCGAAGACACCGCCCGGGTGCAGTCGGGTGGCCTCGCAATTGGGCACCGGCGGGGTGCCGACGAGCAGAGTGACTTTCTCGGCCCCGGGTTGAACGGTGCGTGCGACCCAGCCCTGTTCGGTCTTGTGAAATCCCAGCCAGCGACACGGGTCGTCGTGTTGCCCGTGTGCAATCGCATCAATGTCGGGCTGGTCAGCGCGGGTCACGGCAGATCTCGGATGTGGGGAGGGTTCGTCTCACTATAGCGCACGGCCCGACGCGCGATCCGATCACCGGGCAGCGGCCAGCACCGCCGAGCCGCACGCGGCGCAGTCCGGCCCGGGGTTCGGGCCGAAGAGCAGCCTGGCGCGCGTGCGAGATTGTGTCGGGGTCGTCAGCTTGCCTTGCGGGTAGTCGCGGCGTCGGCGTGATCGCAGCGCTCGAGGTGCCAGATGTCACGCACGTAGTCTTCGATCGAGCGATCCGAGTTGAACTTGCCGCTCAGCGCGGTATTCAGGATCGCCATGCGCGCCCAGCGCTTGCGGTCCCTGAAGGCGACGTTGATGGCGTCCTGGGCTTTGACGTAACTCTCGAAGTCGGCGAGGCACAGGTAGGGGTCACCGGCGTCGAGCAGACTGTGTCGGATGGACGCAAGCGCGCCGGGTTGCTCCGGCGTGAAGTGGTCGCCTTCGAGCCAGTCGAGTACGGTGCGCAGCTCGCTGTTGGCGTGGTAATGGTGCCACGGGTTGTAGCCGTTGGCCTGGAGGTCTTTGACCTCCTGGACCGTGAGGCCGAAGATGAAAATGTTGTCTGGCCCGACTTCCTCGGCAATCTCGATGTTGGCACCGTCCAGGGTGCCGACCGTCACCGCGCCGTTGAGCGCGAGTTTCATGTTGCCGGTGCCGGATGCTTCCTTGCCGGCAGTGGAAATCTGCTCGGACACGTCGGCGGCCGGAATCATCTTCTCGGCCAGGCTCACACGGTAGTTCGGCAGGAACACCACTTTCAGCTTTTCGCCAACGCGCTCGTCGTTGTTGATGCGCTCGGCGGCGCGGTTGATCGCGTAGATGATGTCTTTTGCAAGCTTGT
>CALAMQ010000180.1 GCA_937925815.1 uncultured Granulosicoccaceae bacterium
GCCGCAGCGCAACGAGGCTTACCTCGGTGTGATGGTTGATGACCTGATCACACAAGGCACCCACGAGCCCTACCGCATGTTCACCAGTCGTGCGGAGCACCGCCTGATCCTGCGCGAGGACAACGCCGATCTGCGCTTGACTGAGATCGGTCACTCACTCGGTCTGGTCAACGAAGTGCGCTGGTCCCAGTTCAATGAAAAGCGCGAGGCCGTTGCGCGGGAGCGCCAACGCCTGCAAGACGCGTGGGTGCGACCGGGTCAAATGGCAGAAAGCCAAGAGATCGCGCTGCTTGGGGAGCCGCTTGGCAAAGAACAACGGCTGACCGACCTGCTGCGCCGCCCCGCTGTGACGCACACGGCCTTGGTTGACGCGGGCCTCGGTGCGCAGCCGCCAGTGGAAGCGGTGGTCGCGGCGCAAGTCGAGGTACAGATCAAATACCAGGGCTATATCGAACGCGCGCAGGCGGAGATCGACAAGGCCGCCCGGCAAGAGCACGCGGTGTTGCCCGCTGACTTCGATTTTGAAGGTGTGCACGGCCTGTCTGCCGAAGTGATGCAAAAATTCATTGCAGCTCGCCCACAAACCGTGGGTCAAGCCGCGCGTATCGCCGGTGTCACTCCGGCTGCGATCAGCCTGTTGCTGGTGCACCTTAAAAAGCACCGCGGTCGAGTGGCCGACGACGTGCGTGAGGTGGGATGACCGCTGAATCCCGTCTGGACGACGGTGTCGCACAGCTCTCGATCGCACTCAGCGCTGAGCAGCGCGAACGGTTGTTGGCCTTCGTCGAGCTGTTGCTGCATTGGAACCGGGTGACCAACCTCACCGCGATTCGCGAACCCGTGGCGGTGGTCGAGCGCCACTTGCTCGACTGCCTGGCGGTGTTGCCTGCGGTGCAGGGTCCGCGGGTGTTAGACCTCGGCTCTGGCGGCGGCCTGCCGGGCTTGGTGTTTGCGATCATGCGGTCCGACTGGGCGTTGAGCTTGCTCGACAGCAACGGCAAAAAAACCCGCTTTTTGACCCAGGCGAGCATCTCGCTAGCCCTGCCAAATGTCACCGTGGTCAACGCGCGCGCTGAAAGCTGGCAGAATGGCCGGGATTTTGACACTGTCGTGTCGCGCGCTTTCACGGACGTGGCCAGCTTTGCATCGATGGCACGGGTGTTCACGCGCGCGCAAGGGCGTATCGTAGCGATGACTGGCAAGCCAACCGCACACAACGTGGGCGACCTTGTCAGCGAGTGTCGGGTCGAAGCGGTGCGCGAGGTGAGCGTGCCCTACGTCGATGCGGAACGGCACCTCGTGTGTCTGACACCAACAGAGGCTGAGTCACCATGACCCGCATTATCGCTATCACCAACCAGAAGGGCGGTGTTGGCAAGACCACAACGTGCGTCAATCTCGCGGCCTCTCTGGCGGCGACGAACCGGCGCGTGTTGTTGGTCGACATGGACCCTCAGGGCAACGCGACCACAGGCTGTGGTCTCGATAAAGACGCGCTGACCCGCGGCGTCTACCACGTGCTCGTTGGCGAGTGTTCAGCCCGCGAGGCCATTGTGCCGGTCTCAGATTTTCAGTTCAGTGTACTCGGTGCAAACAGCGACCTCACGGCGGCCGAAATCAGTCTGATGGACAAGCTCGCCCGCGAGCAACGCTTGCGCCGTGCGCTCGACCAAGAGCGAGACCTCTACGACTACATCCTCATTGATTGCCCGCCCTCACTGAACTTGCTCACCTTGAACGCGCTCGTGGCGGCCGATGGCGTGATGATCCCGATGCAGTGCGAGTACTACGCGCTCGAGGGCTTGTCGGCGCTGATTTCAACAATCGAAGACGTGCGTCACTCGGTCAACCCGCGTCTGACCGTGGAAGGGTTGTTGCGCACCATGTTCGACGGGCGCAGCAACCTTGGCAACGACGTCTCGCAGCAACTGGTGCGGCACTTTGGCGACAAGGTCTACCGCACGGTGGTGCCGCGCAACGTGCGTCTCGCCGAGGCCCCAAGCCACGGCCGCCCGGTGCTCTACCACGACAAAACCTCGCGCGGCGCCCTCGCCTACCTCGCGCTTGCAGGTGAAATTATCCGACGTGATGCCTTGCTGCGCCGAAGCGGCGAGACCGCCTCGGAGCCCGACATGAACCGCACACTGGAGAAGGCTCTCGATGAGTAACGGCAAGCGCGCCCTCGGCAAGGGCCTCGAAGCACTGCTCGGCGGCGGCGCGGACCTCAAATCACTTGATCGGCCGCTGGAGCGCGACGGCACCTTGTCGACGCTGCCGATTGAACACATCAAACGCAGCCCTTACCAGCCCAGGCGTCAATTTGATGACGAGGCGCTCGACGAGCTGGCTGATTCCATCCGCGCGCAAGGCTTGGTGCAGCCAATTGTGGTGCGGGCTGTCGGTGATCACTACGAGTTGGTTGCAGGCGAACGACGTTGGCGCGCCGCCCAGCGCGCCGGGTTGCACGAGATGCCAGCCCTGGTGCGCACACTCGATGATCGCGCCGCAGCGGCCATGGCGCTGATAGAGAATATTCAACGCAAGGATCTCAATCCGCTCGAGGAGGCCTCGGCGCTGAAACGGCTGCAACAGGACTTCTCTTTGACCCACGCCGAAGTGGCTGAGGCCGTCGGTCGCTCGAGGGCGGCGGTCAGCAATTTGCTGCGACTGCTGGACCTCCACCCCGACGTCAAAGCGTTGGTAGACGAGGGTCGGCTGGAGATGGGACACGCGCGCGCGCTGCTCGCGCTGGACGCCGGTGACCAGCTCACCGTGGCCAATATTATCGTGGCGCGTGGGTTGAGCGTTCGGGCGACGGAATCATTGGTCAAAGAGCGGCTTGCACCGGGCAAGCGTGTGGCCTCACGGCGCCCGCCCGACGACCCCAACATCCGCCGACTCGCCGAGGAGCTCGGCGAAAAGCTTGGTGCCCCAGTTGAAATCCGCACGGCAAACAAGGGGCGTGGGGTTGTGGAGATTCGCTACAGTTCGCTGATCGAGCTGGACGGCATACTCAATCGAATCCAGTAAGTGATTGATTGCGCTGTCCTTGACCGACCGTAATGTGAAAACTATACTTGCAGAGATTGGCCTGCGCCGTTGTGTGCAGGCCTTGTTTGTGTGCGTTAGCCTGATTTTTCAACCCGTTACAGTGCAGCCAGCGTGGATATAGCACCGCAATGAAGCCCAGGCCTCAAGCAATAAAGTGGCTTTTGCGCTGTCAGGCGCTGGTTGTGGTGGCAGTCGCGCTGTTGGCTTTGCCCTTTGGTGTTGATTGGGCAGTGTCTGCGTTTTTGGGTGGCATGGCGTACTGGTTGCCAAACCTTGCGTTTGCAGCGGTGGCGTTTTCTCGTCAGGGCGCGCGCGCAGCTGGCTCGATCCTCGCTGCGTTTACGCTTGGCGAGGTCCTCAAGCTCATTGCCGTGGCAACGAGCGTGGCAGCGTTGTTGGCCTACTGGCCAGGTGCGCAACCCTTCGGCGTGTTGGCCGGATTGTTCGCAGCACAGGCAGTAATTGGTTTTTTTCCGCTCGTCGACGGCATTCGTCGGCGGCAAGCAAAATTTTCAAGAGCGTGATTTGGCATGGCGGGTTCAGCAAAAGAATACATTGAGCACCACCTCACCAATCTCACACTTGGCGTGCACCCCGAGAACGGATTCGGGTTTGCGCACAACGGCAAAGAAGCCGGTGAGATGGGTTTTTGGGCGATACACGTGGATTCCATGTTCTGGGCGATTGGTCTGGGGACATTGTTCTGCTGGATCTTCAAGCGCGTGGCGGACAACATCCACTCTGGCGTGCCGTCTGGGCTGCAAAATGGCGTTGAAACCGTGGTTGAGTTCATCGACACCGCTGTCAAAGAGTCATTTCACGCCAAAAACGAGCTGATCGCGCCACTTGCGTTGACGGTGTTTATGTGGATTCTGCTCATGAACACCATGGATCTGGTGCCAATTGACTGGATTCCAACGCTCGCCACGGTGTTTGGCGTGCACTACATGAAAGTGGTACCAACCACCGACATCAACGTGACCTTCGGTATGTCACTGTCAGTGTTTGCCCTGATTCTTTACTACAGTGTCAAAGTGAAAGGCGCTGGTGGCTTCTTTGCGGAGCTCGCCTTCCAGCCTTTTCCCAAGTGGATGATGCCGGCCAACCTGCTGCTTGAAGGCGTGGGTTTGATCGCCAAGCCGCTCTCTCTGGCGCTTCGCCTGTTTGGCAATCTGTATGCGGGCGAGTTGATCTTTATCCTGATCGCTCTGCTGCCCTTTTACTTGCAATGGACGTTGGCGGTGCCGTGGGCAATTTTCCACATCTTGGTCATCGTGTTGCAGGCCTTCATCTTTATGACACTGACGATTGTCTACCTGGCAATGGCGCACGAGCACCACTGACAGTTAGACGAAAACGGTTTTTCTTACACAACCCAAACTAGAAACGATCTGGGAGTAAACAATGGAACTCGGACTTAAATACATCGCTGCAGCTATCATGCTCGGTTTTGCAGGTGCTGGTACGGCAATCGGCTTTGGTCTGCTCGGCGGTCGCTTTCTCGAAGGTGCTGCTCGTCAGCCAGAGATGGTGCCAATGCTGCAAACTAAGATGTTCATCGTTGCGGGCCTGATTGACGCCCTCGCGATCATCGCCGTTGCCATGGCGCTGTACCTCCTGTTCGCCGTTTGATCCACATCGGGCCCCGTTTCCGGGGGTGCTGCGGCGCGTGCGTCGGGCTCTTCGAGAAACAGCCAACATGAGAGGTGAGGCGTGAACATCAATGCCACATTGTTGGGTCAAGCAATCTCCTTCGGGATTTTTGTTTGGTTCTGCATGAAATACGTGTGGCCGCCGATCATCGCTGCGATGAACGAGCGGCAAGCGAAAATTGCCGACGGGCTGGCTGCGGCTGAGAAAGGTGCTGAAGCAGAAGAAGTTGCCAAACGCGAGGCAGGTCAATTGATCTCCGAAGCGAAGGCGCAAGCTGCAGACATTATTGCTCAGGCACAGAAGCGGTCTAACCAAATGGTCGAAGAGGCGCGTGACGAAGCGCGCACCGAAGGCGAGAAGGTTAAAGCGTCAGCGCAATCTGAAATCGATCAGGGTGTAGTCAGTGCACGGGAAGCGCTGCGTGGACAAGTGTCTGCGCTCGCTGTAACAGGTGCTGAGCGCATACTGGGCCGGGAAATCGACGCGAATGCTCACGCAGAAGCGCTTGACGACTTGGTCAAACAGCTCTGAGGGTGACCCATGTCTGAACTCAGCACAGCGGCCCGACCCTACGCCAAAGCGGTGTTTGAAATGGCGCACGCAGACGGCGATTTGCAAGGTTGGAGCGATACGCTCCTGTCTTTGTCGTCTGTGACCAGCAATGGTGAGATGCGCGCAATTCTGGAGTCGCCAGCTACCACTGCAGCGTTTCGCGCTGATGCAGTATGCAAAGTGTGTGGTGATGCGCTCGGGGACAAGGCTCAAAACTTCGTCAAGTTGCTGGCCGAAAATGATCGCTTGGGCTTGTTGCCCGAAGTGGCCGGTCAGTTTGAAATCCTGCGCAGTGAAGCCGAAGGCACTATAGACGCCGACGTCCGCACAGCCATGGCGTTGACCGATGAGCAGACAGCGATGATCGCTGATGCTCTGGGTAAGCGACTGGAGCGCACCGTGAAGATCAACAGTGTGGTCGATGAATCGCTGCTAGGCGGCGCCATCATCCAGGCCGGTGACTTGGTTATAGACGGTTCCATTCGGGGCAAGCTCGAG
>CALAMQ010000181.1 GCA_937925815.1 uncultured Granulosicoccaceae bacterium
CTCGCTGGTGTAATAGTGTTTGCGCTTTGTGCCGTCCGACTCGACGGTGAATTTCTTCAAAAACACCGCAATCAACGCTGGCGCCGTCTCAAGAAACGGTTTGTGCGCGTCGGTGCCGATGGGCGCGAGCGCGTCCAGCCATTCATCGGACGCGCGGTGTGCATAGAGCTCACGTTCCTCAGCTTCAGCCGCTTCGCGAATGCGCCGTTTGGTGTCTGGGTCTCGCACCACCACAAAATGCCAGGGTTGCATATGTGCGCCGCTCGGCGCCGAGCCTGCCGTGTGGATGGCGTGTTCAATCACACCATCCGGAATCGGCTCATCTGAAAAATCGCGCACTGTGCGGCGTTGGTTCATGCGCTTGTAGAGGGCTTCGGCCTCGCGTTGCATCGCCGCCGGTTCCAGCCGGTCAAAGGCGAGCGGTATATGCGGTGGGTGCTCGCCGTCTTGCGCAGCCATTCAGTCACAACCCTCGACGATCACCAACGTGCACTGTGCGTTGGCGTGACGGATCTTTGCAACCGGCGCGTATTCCGGTGACTCGGCGAAAGCCTCCGCACGCTCTCGTGAGGGAAACTCCACCACCACCAAGCGCGAGGGTGTCCAAAGGTCGCTCTCGCGCACTGTCATCTCGCCGCCGCGCACGCGGTACACACCGCCGTACTGCTCAACGATGGGTTTGGCGAGCAGTTTGTACTCTTCATAGGCTTCGGCATTGAGCAGTTTGGTGTCGACAATCACATACGCGGCCACTGTGGGCTCCCGGCAGTTAGTGGTGCGACAAGACTAGCGCAGTGCGCCTGCGCAAGCACCCCCCGGATCCGCCGCGGCGTCTCAGCGCTGCGGTACACTGAACGTACGAATTCCAAGGTCCAGCGACGCGAGCCACATGCCACCCCACTCTTTTTCAAGGCGTCTGCGCGCACTGCGCAACTCGGCAGTAGCCGCACTGTGTTGTCTGTGTGCACTGCCCCACGTCGCGAGCGCTGAAGCGAAGCTCAACCCCTATACCTTCGCCGCGCACAAACCGAACTACATCTTGCCGCTGAGCATCACCGACTCGCTCAACCGCACGGTATTCCGCGAGGCGGACTCGGACCTCTCGGAACGTCTCAAGACCGAGGAAGTCGCCTTCCAGATGAGCCTCAAGGTGCGTTTCAACGAGGACAAACTGCTGCGCGAAGATGACGCGCTCTTTTTCGGTTTCACCTTGCGCAGCTGGTGGCAGCTCTACTCACCCGACATCTCAAGCCCCTTTCGCGAAACCAACTACCAGCCAGAACTCTTCTACACCACGCCTCTGCGTTGGCACCCCGGCGGCAGCCGGACCCAATTCACGCTTGGCGTGGAGCACCAGTCCAACGGCCAGGCAGGGGCCTACTCGCGAAGCTGGAACCGCGCTTACCTGGAAATGGCCGCGACCAAGGGCCGCTTTCACGCCGCATTCAGGCCTTGGTACCGCATCCCCGAAGACCCCAAAGCCGACCCCGACAGCGCGCTCGGCGACGACAACCCCGACATCGATGACTACTTTGGCAGCAGCAAATTGGTGACGGCGTGGCAAGGTGAGCACCTTGGACTGCGCGCCGAGCTCCACGGCAGTGTCGCAACCGGTCGCGGCGGCCTGCAGATCATGGCGAGCGTGCCGGTGTTCAACCGCTTTCGCGGTGTGGTGCAGATTTTTGAGGGATACGGCGATTCCCTGATCGACTACAACCACAGACAAACCCGCATCGGTTTCGGTGTGTTGCTGTCCCCACTGTTGTAAAAAACCCAATTCCCGCTGACAAGAGCAACGCCATGAGCACCCAAATCTCTGACGCCGAATGGGCCGTGCGCCGCGACCTCGCCGCCTGTTACCGCTTGTTTGTGCGCTTTGGTTGGACCGACCTGATCTTCACTCACCTCAGTGCGCGCGTGCCAGGCAGCCCCAATCACTACCTGATCAACCCCTACGGCCTACTATTTGAGGAGATCACCGCAAGCAATTTGATCAAGGTGGCCTTCGATGGGACCGTGGTCTCGGGTGATCACCCCGTGAACGAGGCTGGGCACCACATCCACAGCGCAATTTTACAAGCAAGAGCCGATATACAGGTTGCGCTGCACAGCCACACCCGTGCTGGCATCGCGGTGTCCTGCCAGCCTGACGGGTTGATGCTGCTCAGCCAGCAAGCGATGGAAGTGCAGCAGTTCATCTGTTACCACGACTACACCTTTTCAGTTGATGACCCGCTCACCGAGTGCCGAGCGCTGGCGCGCGACATCGGTGACAAATGGCTGATGGTGATGCGCAACCACGGCCTTCTCGCTGCCGGGCGGTCGGTGGCAGAAGCCTTCTACCTGCTCTACACGCTTGAGAACGCCTGCAAAGTGCAGGCGGACGTGCTCGCATCCACACCTGACCCCGTGCTGCCAACGCCGGAGGCCGCCGCAGGGGTTGCGCGCGCCTCGGTCATGCCGAGCGACGGACCGGCGGATTTTGTCGATCTGAGTTGGCAGGCACTGCTCCGCCAGCTTGAGCGCGAGGACAGCAGCTGGCGTCACTAACGCGGCGCTAAGCGCCGTCAAATACCGCAGAGAACTGCTCGCGAAGCACGTTCTTTTGCACCTTGCCCATGGTGTTGCGCGGCAACTCGGGCAAGACCGCGTAGTGTTTGGGTTGCTTAAAGCGCGCAATCTGATCGCGCAACGACTCGGCGATGCTGTCGCAATCAATCGATGCACCGGGCACGGCCACAAGCACCGCCACCACACCCTCACCAAAGTCTGCGTGCGGTGCGGCGACCACCGCCGACTCCAACACACCAGCCTGTTGGTCAAGCAACATCTCCACTTCTTTGGGGTAGATGTTGTAACCACCTGAGATGATCAGGTCTTTGCCACGGCCAACGATGTGCACATAACCGTCTTCGTCTTCGCGCGCGAGGTCGCCGGTGATGAAAAAGCCGTTGTCACGCAGTTCTTCTGCGGTCTTCTCGGGCATCTGCCAATACCCGGCGAAGACATTCTCACCGCGCACCTCCAACACCCCGACCTCGCCCACCTCAACTGTCTCCTCACCGCCAGGCTTGCAAATACGCAAATCCACACCCGGCAAGGCGAATCCCACTGTGCCAGCGCGCCGCTCGCCGTCGTAGGGATTGCTGGTGTTCATGTTGGTCTCGGTCATGCCGTAGCGCTCGAGGATGCGGTGACCGGTTCGCGCTTCGAATTGCGTGTGCGTCTCGGCAAGCAGCGGCGCGCTGCCCGAGACGAACAACCGCATGTGGGCTGTTGCCGCTGCATCAAAGGCGGACTCTGCCAACAGCCGGGTGTAAAAAGTGGGCACACCCATGAGAGTGGTGACGTCCGGCAATCGCGACAGCACGCGCGCTGCATTGAAACCTGGTAGGAAAACCATCGACGCACCGGACAACAAACAAATGTTGCTGGCGACAAATAACCCGTGGGTGTGAAAGATTGGCAAGGCGTGCAGCAGCACGTCATCGGCGGTGAAGCGCCAGGCCGCACACAAGGTCTGCGCATTTGAGAGCAAGTTTTGCTGGGTGAGCATCGCACCCTTGGAGCGGCCCGTGGTGCCGGAGGTGTACAAAATGGCCGCGAGATCACGCGCGCCAACCGTTGCCACAACCGTGCGGGGATTTGCGCCGTTGGCGGCTTCGCTGAGACTGCCATCGCCGGCGTCGCCCAAAGTCATCAGCGTTGCACTGTGTTCGCTTGCCAGCGGCGCAAGGTCGGCAGCACGCGTGGGAGCCACCAGCAACACATGCGGGGTCGCGTCACCAACAAAGTACGCGAGTTCATTTGCGGTGTAGGCGGTGTTGAGCGGCAGGAACACAGCGCCCAACCGAACGCAGGCGGCGTACACCGCCAAGGCGTCCGGCGACTTTGGCACTTGAACCGCCACGCGCTCGCCAACGACAACACCGGCGTCCGCGAGCACGGTTGCTATCCGCGCCGCACGGTCAGCAAAGTTGCGGTGGCTGATCACGCGCTCATCGTCGAGCGACAAAAACGGCGCGTCACTGTTGAGCCAGGGCGCGAACAGCGCGTCAAACAAGGGATTGCCCATGCTGGGTGCATCTCAGATTGCCGATATCGCCATTTTACATTGAGTGTGACCCTGTTGTTGGCCGCAGACTGCCCACGGGACACGCCAACACTGCAACGGGTCAATTCGGCGCGGTATGATTGACGCTCTGATTTCCCGGTTCACAGCCCCCTCGGAGCCTCAGCATGGCCTACGACCCAGACAATATTTTCGCCAAAATCCTGCGCAAAGAGATCCCGAGCGAGTGCGTTTTCGAGGATGACACCACCTACGCCTTCATGGACATCATGCCGCGTGCTGATGGGCATTTGCTGATCATTCCCAAGACCCCGGCGCGCAACACCTTGGACGCGACCCCCGATCAGCTCACCGATGTGATGTTGACCGTGCAGCGTCTGAGCCACGCGGTCATGGCAGCCTTCAACGCGGACGGCGTGACCTTGCAGCAGTTCAATGAGGCGGCGGGTGGCCAAGAGGTGTTCCACTTGCACTTCCACGTGCTGCCCCGCCACGCCGGTGTGCCACTTGGCCCGTCGGGTCAAATGGGCGACATGGACACCATCTCAGCAAACGCCACAAAAATTCGCGCCGCGCTGGGCTAGCGAGAAACCAGACCCGCGGCGCCCACAGCGTGCCGCGCCAGTGCCGCATCAATCGGGGTTACAAGTTCAACGATGCGGCGCGCAGACAACTTGTCTTGCGGTGTGCGCCCGTCTCGCGCTCCACCGTCAGCGGGCGAGTGATCCGCAGCGTCGGCACTGTCCCTCGGCAGGTCATCTGCCGCATCCGCGTGTGAGACCGAAGGCGATTGCGCGTTCAGTCGGGTCACGCAGAGATCGCGACAGTCAGCGCGCCAGCCCACGTTGTTATCAACCCCGTCTCGGACTGCTACCTTGGAGCGGTTCCAACCGCGTTCCGCGGGTCTATCCCCGTGCGGTGGGCGCAAGCTTGGCGCACCGCGCGGTTTTGCCGCGTCGGCCGCGCTGTCGAAAGAATAAAATTGGGGCGACCTTGCGTGTGCAAGCGGTCTCCACAGCGATTCTTCCGCAAGCAAGCTCCTCGCGTTCTGGGGTGCAACAGCTTGGCGCTCACGCGAGGGCGCGCTCCACGTTCGCCACCGTGGCAGAAGAACCGTCTCGGAGCGGATCGCATTCGTAGTGTCCGGTTCCAGCAATGCACGGCTCCCCGTATGGCGCACGCTATTCGAGGTGACGGCCCGATCGGGCATCGCCGCAAGGCCCTCTTGGTAGCGCATGGCAAGCACCATCTCCGGGCTCTCCACCCACGCCGCAAGCGGGCCAGCGAGGCCGGACATTACCAAGAGCAACACAGCTTGCCGAGTCGAGTTCACATCGAATGCTCCTGCGAGAGGGGTCTCTAGCATTCAACGCGATTGGCAACGAGACCAAGGGTTACACCCGTTGATCACTGGCAGGATTGGGTTCGGCACCCGCACGTTGCATCACCGCTGACACACCTGTGTGTTCGGCATGACAGCGGTGACGCGGCAATCACCCCAGATGACCCCGAATGCGCGTCAGGCTGGGACTTTGACCAAACGGAAGCCAAACAAGATGTGACGCGAGCCTATCGGGCGTGTGTGATGATAAGCACCACGGCAAAAGCCGGGCAGGTCGTCCCATGAACAACCTTTAAGCACCGCGCGTGTGGTCCCGTCATCCCTGTGGCGAAGCGTCGAGGTCCACTCAAACACATTGCCCGCCATGTCCTCGTGGCCATAGGGTCCACGACTTGCATTGTAGGTGCCCACAGCCACGCTGTGGTAACCGCGCTTGGACCAGTTGGTGGCGTCGTCTCGCCAGGTGTTACCCCACGGGAAATAGCGACCGTCGCTGCCACGCGCCGCCTTCTCCCACTCCTGCCGGGTCGGCAGCCGATACCGTGCACCGTCACGCTCGCCAAGCCAGCGCGCGTAGGCGCTGATGTCTGCGTAAGACACCAACACCACCGGGTGGTCGCGTTCGCCGGTTGGCGGTTGCCCGTCGCGCCAGAGATACCCTTCCACGCGGCTGTAAGGGTGATGTAAGAATCCTTGGGTCTGGTAATCCGCCTTGCTGATAAACGGGACGCGGTGACCGGTGTCTTGCACGAAAGTGAGATACTCGGCGTTGGTGACAGGCCTGCGTTGTAAGCACGTTACGTCAAGTGACTCTGTGCCGCGTGCCTCCTCCCACTCAAACCACCGCTGCTCGCGCAGGCGTGCCGTCACGCGTGCCACATCCGCTTTGGACGTCGCCGCACCGCGGCCAGAGACCGCGTAGCCGAGATCGCGCTCTGGGCGATCACTGCCTGCGATAAAGTCACCCGCTGGTAAGGCGAGGAACCGCGGATCGGCGCAGACGTCAGACACGTCCTGTGCATGCGCGACACCCTGCCAAGCCGATGCAATGACCAAGACCATCAAACAGCAACTGATGTAACGCACAGGCAGCACCTCGTCGGACATTAACGCATTCTACCGACGACCACGTCATAGGGAGAGTCGGGCAAACCCCTAATCAACACTGCTCTGATCAGATCAAGGGTTGAACCCGTCTGCAGGCGTGCTTGCTACACTGCGCTCAACGATTCTTTCGGGAGGTCACATGCAACAGCCGCAGCACCACTGCATTCGCATCGAGCGCGACGGCCACGTGGCACACGTGTGGTTGAACCGGCCGGACAAACTCAACGCGGTCAGCCTCGATCTCATTGACGACCTGATCGAAACGGCGCAAACGATTCGCCGAACTGCTGACATTCGCGTGGTGGTCTTGCGCGGCGAGGGCCGGTCTTTTTGTGCCGGTTTAGATTTCAAATCGGTTGGCAAAGAACCCAGCCGCATGCGGCGCTACCTGCTCAAATTTCTACGCCGTGACAACCGCTTCCAACGCTGTTGTCTGGTCTGGCGCGACCTGCCCATCCCGGTGATCGCGGTGGTGCGCGGCCACTGCCTCGGCGCGGGCCTGCAATTGGCGATGACGGCTGACTTTCGTGTGGCAGAACCGGACGCCAAATTTGCCGTGATGGAAGCCAAGTGGGGGTTGGTGCCGGACATGAGCGCCACTATCACCTTCCCAGAATGCCTCGCGATGGACCACGCCAAGCTGCTCAGCATGACCGCAGACCCCGTCGACGCCGACACCGCCTTGCAATACGGATTGGTCACGGCTGTCAGCGATGACCCGGACGCGCTTGCGGCGGCGTGGACAGCGCGTTTGCTAGAGCGCTCGCCGGATGCGCTCAGCCTGACCAAACGCCTGTTCCACCGCACTTGGTACCGCGGCGAGCGCTGGTCGCTGCTGCTTGAAACGCTCTACCAACTCAGACTTTTCCGAGGCCGCAACCACCGCGTTGCACGCAAACGCGGCAGCGGCGAGCAAGCCGACTACATGCCGCGCGACACCCGCTGACGCGATCACTCGCCACGTGCGGTTGCCACACAAAACAACGGAAGCTTGCCCCGGGGCCAATGCCCCGAGGCAACTGGCTCAGCTCGCCTCGGCGTAGGCCTCGAGCGGCGGGCAACTGCACACGAGGTTGCGGTCGCCGTAGACGTTGTCGACGCGTGACACGGGCGGCCAGTACTTGTCACCCACTTGTGTGTCGCCGGCTGGGAAAGCGCCAGTCTGCCGGCTGTAGGGACGGTGCCAGTCATCGCCAAGCAGATCCACCGCCGTGTGTGGCGCGTGCCGCAGCGGGCTCTCTTCGACCGCGTATTGTCCGCTGCGAATCGCGTCGATCTCCGCGGCAATGGCGAGCATGGCGTCGCAAAAGCGGTCAATCTCCGCGAGCGACTCGCTCTCGGTTGGCTCGATCATCAAGGTGCCTGCCACCGGGAAGGACATGGTGGGCGCGTGGAAGCCGTAGTCAATCAGACGTTTGGCGACATCATCAACCGTGACACCGAGTTCGTCTTTGATCGGCCGCAGATCAATGATGCACTCGTGCGCCACGCGGCCGTTGTCGTCGCTGTAGAGCACCGGAAAGGCACCGCCGATACGGCTTGCAATGTAGTTTGCGCTCAAGAGCGCCACCGAACTTGCCTGGCACAAGCCTTCGGCGCCCATGGTGCGCAGGTACATCCACACAATTGGCAGGATGCTCGCCGAGCCGTAGGGTGCGGCGGCGACCACACCGGTTTTGTCGCCCCACTCGCGGTGACCCGGCAAAAAGGGCGCGAGGTGCGAGCGCACGCCAATTGGCCCGATGCCAGGCCCGCCACCGCCGTGTGGGATGCAGAAGGTTTTATGCAAGTTGAGGTGCGAGACGTCCCCGCCGTACTCACCGGGCGCTGCCAAGCCCACTTGCGCGTTGAGGTTGGCGCCGTCGATGTACACCTGACCGCCAGCCTCGTGCACACGCTCGCAAATGTCGCGAACCGCTTGCTCAAACACACCGTGGGTTGAGGGATAGGTGATCATGATCGCCGCGAGTTCGTTGCGGTGGGTGTCAATCTTGGCTTGCAGATCCACCACATCAACGTCGCCGCGCGCGTCACAGCCCACCACCACCACGCGCATGCCACACATCTGCGCACTGGCCGGGTTGGTGCCGTGCGCGGATTGCGGGATCAAGCACACGTCACGGTGTGCCTCGCCGCGCGAGGCGTGGTAACGCTGGATCGCGAGCAGGCCCGCGTATTCGCCCTGACTGCCGGCGTTTGGTTGCAAGGACATGGCGTCGTAACCGGTGCAGGCGCACAGCCAGCGTTCGAGCTCGTCGATCAAACTCGCGTAACCCGCCGTGTCCTCAACCGGTGCAAAGGGGTGCATCGCGGCAAAGGCCGGCCAACTGACTGGCATCATTTCACTCGCGGCGTTGAGCTTCATGGTGCAGGAGCCCAGCGGAATCATCGCGCGGTCGAGCGCGATATCGCGGTCGGCGAGCCGGCGCAGATAGCGCATCATCTCGGTCTCGCTGTGGTGGCTGTTAAAGACAGCCTGACTGAGCGGTGTGTCATCGCGCAGCAGCGCGTTTGGCAGAAACGTTGCAGACTCACCGAGCGTCACAACAGCTTGGCCGCGCGCAACCGCAAGCGCCGCGAGCAAATCGTTCAGCTCGTCTTCGGTGACGGTTTCATCAACCGACAACGCGAAGCCCCCGGCCAACGGCCGCAGGTTGAAACCCGCTTTTCTTGCCGCGTCGAGCATGTGATCAGCGTCGTCAGCAGCCACATCAACGGTGTCGAATCGCGCGCCGTCTGCGACCGAAAAGCCAAGTGCGCGCAACGCCTCAGCCATGCGCGCTGCGCGGGTCGCAACGGACTCGGCAATCTGCTTTAGACCGTCATAACCGTGGTAGCAGGCGTAAAGCGTTGCCATGATCGCGAGCAAGGCCTGCGCGGTGCAGATGTTGGAGGTCGCCTTCTCGCGGCGAATGTGCTGTTCACGGGTTTGTAGCGCGAGCCGGTAGGCCGCGCGCCCGGCGGTGTCGATGGATTGACCCACCAAGCGCCCCGGCAGGTTGCGTTTGAGTTTGTCGGTGGCGGCGAGAAAGCCCGCGTGCGGACCGCCAAAGCCAAGCGGCACACCAAAGCGCTGCGCGCTGCCAACCGCAATATCAGCGCCCCACTGCCCGGGTGGTTTCAGCAGTGTCAGCGCGAGCAGATCCGTTGCCGCTATCACCAGCGCGCCAGCGTCGTGGGCCGCGGCGGCGAGCGCTTCGCAATCCACAACACCGCCACGCGAGCGCGGGTACTGCAACAACACCGCAAAGGCCTCACTGAAGTCCGGTGCGTCATCGTCGTCGAATTCAACCACCTCAATGCCAAGCGGCGCCGCGCGGGTTTGGATCACGTCCAGCGTCTGCGGGTGGCAGTGGCGCGACACCATAAAGCGGCTGCGCTTTCGCACCTGTCGGTGACAGAGCGCCATGGCTTCCGCCGCGGCGGTGGCTTCATCGAGCAACGACGCGCCGGCGACATCGAGCCCGGTGAGTTCCGTCACCAAGGTCTGAAAGTAGAACAGCACTTCCAAGCGACCTTGGGAGATCTCCGGCTGGTACGGTGTGTACGCGGTGTACCAACCCGGGTTCTCAAACACGTTGCGCGCGATCACCGGCGGCGTGTGCGTGCCGTAGTAACCCTGCCCGATCAGACTGCGCGCAACGGTGTTGCCGCAGGCCTTGTCGGCGAGCTCGGCAAGGGCCGCGTGCTCATCGAGGGGGGACGGCAGATCCATGGTGTCCTGCCGGCGGATGGAGGCTGGCACAATTTGCTCAACCAAGGCCGCGAGACTGGGCGCGCCAAGCTTTGCAAGCATGGCGCGCTGCTCGGTTACGCTCGGACCGATGTGCCGCCGCAGGAACGAAGACGTGGTCGCACTCATCAAGCAACACTCGCTTCGTAGCCGCTTGCGTCCATCAGTGCATCGGCTTCACTGGCGTCGTTCGGTTCAATCACAAACAGCCAGCCGTCCGCATAGGGCGAGTCATTGACAAGCTCTGGGCTGTCAGCAAGCGCCTCGTTCACCGACACCACCGTGCCGCTGACCGGCGCATAGATGTCGGACGCTGACTTGACCGATTCCACCACGGCGATAGCCTCGCCCGCCTCGACGCTGCGGCCGACTTCAGGCACCTCGACAAACACCACATCACCGAGCTGGTCTTGCGCGTAGTCGCTGATGCCGCAGGTGGCGGCGTTGTCTGCAAGCTTGCACCATTCGTGGCTGTTGGCGTATTTGAGATCAGTTGGCAGGTTCATGTCGAGGTCTCCTGGGGGTTCGCGAGGGTTGATTGCCCCGCTTTGACAAAGGGAAAGTCCACCGCACTGACCGCCAGTGGGCGGCCGCGCATATCGACGGTCAGGCCGTCGGGGGACGGGTATTCGAGGCGCGCCAGTGCAATGGAGCGCCCGGTGGTTGGGGAAAATCCGCCGCTGGTGATCTCGCCGACTTGGCGCTCACCTGCAAAGATGCCTTGGTGCCCACGCAGTACACCGCGCGCCTCGAGCACCAGGCCGACAAGCTGCCGCGTCACGCCGTCACGGCGCTGGGATTCGAGCGCGGGCCGGCCGATGAAATCCCGCGATTCATCTTTGAAATCCACGGTCCACGCGAGCTTTGATTCAAGTGGTGTCACGGTTGTATTAAGGTCGTTGCCATAGAGCGCCATGCCGGCTTCAAGGCGCAGCGAGTCGCGCGCGCCCAAGCCCGCTGGCTGCACACCGGCATCCAGTAGTTGCTGCCAGGTCTCAGCCGCACGCTCCGCTGGCACCGCGAACTCCAGGCCGTCTTCACCGGTGTAACCCGTGCGGCCAACAAAACAGCCAGCCGTCTCCAC
>CALAMQ010000182.1 GCA_937925815.1 uncultured Granulosicoccaceae bacterium
CAACTGCCACGCTGAAGGTTCAGTGCTGGTGAGCTTTGGCCGCACGAAGGTGATTTGTACCGCCACAGTTGAAGAGCGCATTCCGCCCTTTCTGCGTGGCAAAGGGCAGGGCTGGGTCACCGCTGAATACGGCATGCTGCCGCGTGCGACCAACAGCCGCAATCGACGCGAGGCAAGCTCCGGCAAGCAGGGTGGTCGCACCTTGGAAATTCAGCGCCTGATCGGTCGCTCGCTGCGCGCTGCGATTGACCTCGAGGCGCTTGGTGAGCGCACTGTGTCTTTGGATTGTGACGTGATACAAGCTGATGGTGGCACGCGCACCGCCTCTATTACAGGTGCATGGGTTGCATTAACCGATGCGGTCAACGGACTGCTCGCGAGCAAGCGCATCAAGCGCTCACCGCTGATTGGCTCCGTCGCAGCGGTGTCTGTGGGCCTCTACAAAGGCGAGTGTGTGCTGGATCTCGATTACGACGAAGACTCCAATGCTGAAACTGACATGAATGTCGTGATGAACGAGGCCGGTGGCTACATCGAAGTGCAAGGCACGGCAGAAGGCCACGCCTTTCGCCACGACGAGTTGCTGCGCATGCTCGATCTCGCCAAGCAGGGCACAGCGCGCCTGCATGAACTGCAACAAGAAGCGCTGGCGCGCACGTGAAGCTGGTTCTCGCCACAGGTAACGCCGGCAAAGTGCGCGAGCTTGCAGCGCAACTGGGGAGCTGTGGCGTTGAGGTTGTCGCGCAGTCCGAGTACCTCTCGGTAGAGGCAATCGAAGACGGATTGAGTTTTGTTGAGAACGCGCTGATCAAGGCACGGCACGCGGCGCGGGCGAGTGGTTTAGCGGCTGTGGCCGACGACTCAGGCCTGCGCGTTGATGCATTAGACGGGGCGCCGGGTGTGCACTCGGCGCGCTATGCAGGTGCCGCTGCAAACGACCGCAGTAACTGCCTCAAGCTCTTGTCTGCGCTCGAGGGTGTGCCCAAGGCTTCACGGGGCGCCGCATTTCATTGCAGCCTAGTGTTTGTGCGGCACGCGCTCGATCCGGCGCCGTTGATTGTTTCTGCCGAGTGGCGTGGGTCGGTTTTGACCGCGTTGCAAGGTGACAACGGCTTTGGTTATGACCCGCTTTTTCAGCCCGAGGGTCTCACCGGCAGCGCTGCGGAATTGGAGCCGGCTGAAAAACAGCGTGTGAGTCACCGCGCGCTGGCGTTGCACCGTTTTATGCCGCAGCTCAAAGCCCTTGTCAGCGGCTGAGCGCCCACTGGCTTTTTACCTGCACCTGCCTTGGTGCGTGCAAAAGTGCCCCTATTGCGACTTCAACAGCCACGGCTTGCGTGGTGAGCTGCCGGAAGCGCGCTACCTTGACGCGCTGGTTGCCGATGTTGAAGCCGAGGCTGCGCGCGCGCCTGGACGCACCATTTCGTCTGTGTTTATCGGCGGGGGCACGCCTTCGCTTTTTAGTGCCGAGGCCATCGCGCGCTTGCTCACTGTCATCGACCGCACGCTCGGATTGGATGCCGACGCTGAGATTACTTTGGAAGCCAACCCTGGTACCGCAGAGGCCGAGCGGTTTGCAGGCTATGTCGACGCGGGTGTCAACCGTTTGTCATTGGGCTTGCAGAGTCTCAATGACGCACGGCTCAAGCGATTGGGGCGCATCCACAGCGTGGCTGAATCGATGCGCGCCTTTGGCATGGCGCGCGCGGCTGGTTTCGATAACATCAACGTTGACATGATGTTTGGCTTGCCCGGCCAGAGCACTGAAGCGGCGCTCGCCGAACTCGACAGCGCGCTTGCCTTCGAGGCGGAACACCTGAGTTGGTACCAGCTCACGCTTGAACCCAACACGCGTTTTGCGGCTCAGCCACCGTCCGATTTGCCCGATGACGACACGCTCGCGGATATGCAGCAGGCTGGCGTCGCTCTGCTCGCGGCAGGCGGTTACACGCGCTATGAAGTCTCGGCCTACGCGCGCGCTGGGCGCCGCTGCCGGCACAACCTCAATTACTGGCGCTTTGGCGACTACCTCGCAGCCGGTGCCGGTGCGCACGGCAAGCTGACTGAGCCCGCTGGGCGTGTGCATCGGCGCTGGAAACACCGCCATCCGAACGCATTCATTGAGGCCAGTGATCGCACAGCTGAGACCCTCTGCGTGGCGGCGGATCAACTGCCGTTTGAATTCATGCTCAACGCGTTGCGGTTGTTGGAAGGTGTGGAGGCGGAGCTGTACGCGCCAGCCACAGGGCTCGAGGTGTGTGAAATCGAGTCGGTTTGGGGTGAGCTTGAGTCGCGTGGATTGGTCGCGCCACTGTCGGACGGGCGGCTGGTGTGCACCGAGACGGGCTACCGTTGGCTCAACGATGTGGTGGCGGCGTTTTTGCCAGAGTGAGGTGACTAGTGAGCTGGGCGCTTGAAAAGCGCCTTATCTGCCTATACACTGGGCGATTGACAAAATTTTAAGGATTTGGGGACATGAAAGCTGACATCCACCCCGACTACACCGACATTGACGTGGCGTGCAGCTGTGGCAACACTTTCCGCACGCGTTCGACGCTGGGCAAAGAGCTCAACGTTGAAGTCTGCTCTAACTGCCACCCGTTCTACACTGGCAAGCAGAAGATCGTGGACTCCGCCGGCCAAGTCGACAAGTTCCGCCGCCGCTTCGGGGCCAAATAAGGCCTGGTGCACTCGGCACTGGGTTAAGAGGGCGCTCACTGAGCGCCCTTTTTTTGTGCGCGATGGCAAGTGATTAGGCGTCGATCAGGAACGCGAGTAGGCGATACAATGACTGCTTACGCAGACCGGAGATTGGCTATGGGCAAGCGTGTGTGGTGGGTGTTTGTGCTGGCGGTGCTGCTCGCTGGGTGTGCCGTCAACCCAGTCACTGGTGACCGCGACTTGGTGTTGATGTCCGAGCAGCAAGAAATTGCACTCGGTGCGAGTCAGCATTCAGCCGTTTTGCAACAGTACCCAATCTACGATGATCCCGCGTTGCAGGCCTACGTCGACGGCATCGGTCAGGCGATCGTCGCCCAGAGTCATCGCTCGAACTTGCCCTTTACGTTTTCGGTTGTCGACAGCGCTGATATCAACGCTTTCGCGCTGCCCGGCGGCTACATCTACATCACCCGCGGCATCATGGCCTACCTCAACTCCGAGGCGGAGCTCGCCGGTGTGTTGGGCCACGAAGTCGGTCACGTCACCGCGCGGCACGGCGTGCGCCAGCAGAGCGCGCAAGGGGTCACGGGCGTGCTCGGCGCGGTTCTGGCGGCGAGCACGGACGGCGCGTACAACGACGTGATCTCCGCCGGATCTCAGGCGCTGGTGTCGGGCTACGGGCGTTCGCACGAGCTCGAAGCGGACCGGCTTGGTGCGGAATACCTCGCCAACACCGGGCGCAACCCCGAGCGCATGATTGATGTAGTGCGGGTACTCAAGGACCAAGAACTCTTTGACCTCGAGCTCGCCGCGCTCGAGGGCCGCGAGCCGCGACGTTACCACGCGCTCTTTGCAACCCACCCCGACAACGACAAACGCCTGCAAGAGGTTATTCGCGCCGCAAACCGCTTTGTCGCCGGTGCGACCGACGATGGCCGCGACCGCTACCTCGACATGATCGACGGCATGGTCTTCGGCGAGAGCGAGGCGCAGGGCATCATCCGCAACAACGCGTTCTACCACCTGCCGATGGACCTCACGGTGCGTGCAGCCGACGGTTGGACCATACAAAACAGCCCGACTCGGTTGCTGTTTGTGAATGCAGACCAAACTGGCGTGATGCAGTTGACCGCGAGAGCGCTTGGCGACGCGACCTCGGCGCGCGCAGTGCAGCAGGAATTGGTTGGCGCGCCTGTCTCGGGTCGCGAGGTCCGCGTCAACGGTATGCGCGGCTATGAGTCGCGCATCACGCTGCCGAAAACGCCTTGGAACCAGCCTGGCCCAGCGCTCGTGACCACATTGATCAGAGAAGATCAGGCGTTTACGTTTTTGGCTGCGAGTCAAAGCGACGCCCAGCTCGGGCGGTTGATCCCTGAAGTCCGTCGCATGGTTGGGAGTTTGAATCGCCTTGATGCCGCCGGTCGTGCACAGGCTCGCGCGCGCAGGTTGTCGTTGCAGCGGGTCACGGGCAATCAGTCGATTCAGTCACTCGCGGACACCGACGCACTCGGCCAACTTGCCGTGCAGCGCTTGCGCCTCTTGAACGGGCTCTATCCAGACCGCGAGCCCGCGGCGCGACAGCTGATCAAGGTGGTGCGCTGATTGCCACTGACGACAGGCTGTATTTGGTTGACGCCTCAATCTACCTCTATGCCGGCATGCGGCATCATGGCCCGACGCTCTGCGACCCTAACGGCGAGCCCTGCGGCGCGTTGCACGGGTTGGTCGATGCGCTTGGCCGCGTGTGCGAAAGCGGTGCGAGGCGCGTGGTATGCGCCTTTGACGGCGCGCGCGAGCAATTGGCGCGTCGCCAGTTGTACCCGGCGTACAAAGCCCATCGGCCGGCGGTCTCTGACGTCATGCAAGCGCAGCGGGCGCGGGCGCCGGCGTTGGTGCAGTCACTCGGATTTAGCGGTTGGCTCAATCCAACTTATGAAGCTGACGACATTATTGCAACCCTGGCAAGGCGTTCGCGCGAGCTCGCCTGCGCTGTGGTGGTGGTCAGCGCTGACCGCGATTTGCTGCAAGTGCTGCGCCCCGGGGATGAATTCTGGAACCTCTCCGCGGGTTCGCAGTTGAGCTACACCGCCGCGTCGCGCAAGTTGCGCCTGAAACCCGAGCAGCTGTCGGAGCTGTTGGCACTGTGTGGTGACGTCGCGGACAACGTGCCGGGTGTGCCTGGCGTGACCCGGCACGTTGCCGTGCGGCTGATACGCCGTTGGGGTGATGTTGACGCTGTGCTCGCCAATCTGGACGCCATCTCGCGCTCCAAATTGCCGCGCGCGGAGGCGTTAGTGGCCGCATTGCGAGACCACGCTGATCAAATCATGCTCGCCCGTGAACTCACGCGGATGCAAACGGTGCCCGACGTCTGCCCACGCGTTGCGCCTCCGCCGTCGGATCGCGAGACGCGCCATGCCATCTACACCGCGCTGGACCTTGAACCCGTTCGAGTGGCGGCTTTGGAACGGCGGTTTGCGTTGTGAGTCGGCGGCCGATCTCAAAACCCTCAGGCGCAGTGGTGCTGTTCAATAAACCCTGGGGGGTGCTCAGCCAGTTCACAGACAGCGACGGCCACCCGGGACTCGCGCACTACTTGTCGCTGCCGGGCTTTCGCGTCGCGGGCCGGCTCGACCGCGACAGTGAAGGGTTGTTGATACTCACCGACGACGGCGCCTTGCAGCAGCGCATCGCCAACCCGCGTCACACCCGTTGGAAAACTTATCTGGTTCAGGTGGAAGGTGCGCCGGAAGCGGGTGCGCTCTGTCGGCTGCGGGACGGTATTACGCTAAAGGACGGCCCCACACGCCCTTGCCGGGTGAAGCCGATTGAAGAGCCGGACTGGTTGTGGCCGCGCGACCCACCAGTGCGTTTTCGAAAATCGGTGCCGACTTCCTGGATCCAGATGGATCTGAGCGAGGGGCGCAACCGCCAAGTGCGGCGGATGACGGCTGCGGTGGGGTTGCCGACGCTGCGCCTGGTGCGCACGCACGTTGGTGAATGGTCACTCGCGGGGCTCGCGCCCGGTGAGCACCGCGCGATCAATCGCGCGCGTTGACGTCATCAATTTAATTATTGTGATCTTTGTACCAATTTTGTGCGGTAGGCGCTGAAAAACGGGCGTTTTGTGCGCGTCGCCAAGGTGTCATTCAGCGTTTTTTTTTAAGGTGGCCGTATCTTCCTTAAGGATGCGTGTGTGAGCCTCCTCTCAGCGAGCCGAATGGCCGGGCTGGTCTTGACCGCCTGGTTGTTGATTTTTGGTCAATTTGCCTCTGCCAATCCTGTCAGCATTGTGTTGTCAGGGTCCGATCGCGATTTCGCGTTGTCGATTGAGGGGCCGCAAACTGCCATAGATCTCAAGGCCCATAAGAGCGCGGCTGTAACCAATGTCTCTGCTGGCGAGGCATTGCACCTGTCTGCAGTGGAATTTGCCAACAGTGACGGCTGGGCGCGGATCAGCTTGGATCGTGAAAGCGACTGGGTCTCAGGCCTCATCCGGCATCAGGGTGTGCTCTACAGCCTTGAACGCAGGCGCTCGGGTTTGCTGTGGCTAGAGCGACTCGATGCCCGTGCGCCCGCTTTGCGAACTGTGTCACATGTCCTGCCTTTGTCGGTGGTCATCGATACGGCCTACAACGACGCCTTCGATGGATTTGGGCGTCGCCGTGCGATTGCACTGGTCAATCAGCTGGACGGTTTGTACCGCGAGCAAATTGGCTTGGGCGTGAACTTGCTCGCCGCCCGCGCGTTGCGTGATCCAGAGCGCGACCCGCTCAGGCAAACTGGCGGTACCCTTGCCGATTTGCTGCTCGCTTTTCGCAACTATCGGCAAATAGACCAAACGCTGCCAAGTGAAACGGCGGCAGTGCATCTGTTTACCGGGGCGAAAGTGTTCGATCGTCGAATGGGACTTGCCTATATCGCAGGCGCCTGTGACACCGAGGGGCGCGACGTGAGTGTCTCGCGCACCCGGCAGGAGTTGGTGACTTTGGCGCATGAGTTGGCGCACTCGCTCGGTGCGTCACATGACCAAGACAGCCGTTGCGCGGTAGAGGGGCTGTTGATGGATGCCACTGTGCGGCGCGGCGCCAGTCTCCAAATGAGTGACTGCAGCGTGGAGGCGATTCAAGCTGTGCTCAAAGGCGGGTGTTTTGACGCGCCCGACACCTTTGCGCGCCCTATGGCGGCACTGAACGGCGTGCGCGTCAGCGCCAATGATAGCGAAATTGCGACGCTGAGTGCTGCCGCGAGCGTGGCGCAACCGGTGTCGCCAATGTGGTTGTTGTTGATCTCAGTCGCTGCGCTTGGACTGTTCAAGCGGCGCGGCTGACAGCGCGATTCTGACCTGCAATAATGTCAGTAACTTCTGCCCGCTGCGAGCGCCGCAAGCGCTGCGAGCGCGTCGCGGTGCGGGCCCTGGGGCAGAGCGTCTAGGGCTCTGATCGCGTGTTGAGACTCGGCGTGTGCAAGAGATTGGGTCTCGGTTAACGCGTCGGTGCGAGAGATGACTGCCATGACCTCGTCAATGCGTTCGCGACCGCCTTGTTCGATGGCCTGCCTAATACAAGCCTTGTCCGCATCATTGCCTCGTTCTAGCGCGATCAATAACGGCATTGTG
Source organism: uncultured Granulosicoccaceae bacterium (assembly GCA_937925815.1). Lineage (GTDB taxonomy): Bacteria > Pseudomonadota > Gammaproteobacteria > CALCKW01 > CALCKW01 > CALCKW01. The sequence continues at coordinate 7,280 of CALAMQ010000182.1, forward strand.
GGTTTGCCTTCTGCCAAATCGTCGCCCACTTCTTTTCCAAGTGTGGCACTGTCAGAGCTGTAATCGAGGGCGTCATCCACCAATTGGAACGCCCGGCCGAGGTGTGAGCCGTAGCGGGCGAGAGCGTCTTCAATGTCCGCAGGTTGTGACGCAAGCACGGCACCTATACGCGCAGCAGCCTCAAACAAGACCGCGGTCTTGGCTTCGATGACTTTCCAGTAGCGCTCTTTGGTTGTGTCTGCATCGTTAATGTTGAGCAGTTGCAGCACCTCGCCCTCGGCGATGGTATTGGTGGTGCTGGCGAGGATTTCCATGACCCGCATACTGCCGATCTCGACCATCATTTCGAAGGCGCGGGAGTAGAGGAAGTCGCCAACCAGCACGGCAGCTTCGTTGCCCCAGCGAGCGTTGGCGGTTTCGCGACCACGCCGCATGGCTGATTCATCGACAACATCGTCGTGCAGCAAGGTGGCGGTGTGGATAAACTCGATGATCGCGGCAGCGGTGTGCGCGGAGGCCTCGGTGTTGCCGCAGCCGCGTGCTACCAACAGCAGCAAGCGCGGGCGCAGTCGTTTGCCGCCGGCGCCGATTATGTACGCCGACAACTGGTTGATCAGCGCCACCTCAGATGACAGCTGGGCGGTGATGCAGTCATCGACGCAGACCATGTCTTGGGCAATGAGGTCGTTTATCGCGTCGATGTTCATGACAGCGTCAAAGTGGTGATCACGGGTAGGGGCGAGCCAGTCTACCCCCAGTCTGTGTTGGGTTAAATGGTACCGAAACGACGTATTGACTGGATGGCTGCCAAGAGATATGATGTAGGGCTTGATTGATAAAAGTGCAGAGACAACCGACATGTACGCGGTAATAAAAACAGGCGGTAAGCAATACCGTGTCGCAGCGGGCGATCGACTGAAAGTTGAGACGCTCTCCGCGAGCGAAGGCGACAGCATTGAGCTCGACCAAGTGCTGCTTGTCTCTGGCGACGACGGCGTGAAAGTGGGCGCCCCGCTGGTTGACGGCGCCAAAGTGCAGGCAACTGTGCTGTCACACGGCCGTGGCAAAAAAATTGAAATCATCAAATTTCGTCGCCGCAAGCACCATCGCAAGCAGATGGGCCACCGCCAGAACTACACTGAACTCAAAATCGAATCCATCGTGGGCTGAACCGGTTTCCGGTTTTCCCCATTTGCTAGACGGACGCAAACATGGCACACAAAAAAGCAGCAGGCTCCACGCGCAACGGTCGCGATTCCGAGAGCAAACGCCTCGGTGTAAAGAAGTACGGCGGCGAAGCAGTGCTCGCGGGCAACATTTTGGTGCGCCAGCGTGGCACCCAGTTCCACCCCGGCCAGAACGTTGGCTGCGGCAAGGACCACACGCTTTTCGCCAAGGCTGACGGCCACGTGCAGTTTTCCGTGCGCGGCGCTAAGAAGCGCAAGTTTATCGACATCGTGCCGGCCAGCGCCTGACTCAGGCGGGACGCGCGACTCAAAACCCGCCTCCTCGGCGGGTTTTTTTTTGCCAGAGCAATAACGCATGAAATTCGTAGACGAGGCCACGATCAAAGTGCTCGCTGGAGACGGCGGTGCGGGTGCGGTGAGCTTTCGGCGTGAGAAGTACATTCCGCGCGGCGGCCCTGACGGTGGCGACGGCGGCGACGGCGGCTGTGTCTACCTCGAAGCGAGCGAAAACCTCAATACGCTGGCGGACTTTCGCCACATGCGCACCTATGCTGCTGAGCGTGGCCGCAGTGGTTCCGGTCGCAACATGACCGGGCGCTCTGGTGATGACTTGGTGGTGCCAGTGCCAGTGGGCACAGTGGCCTTTGATGTTGACACCGAAGAGTGCATTGCCGACCTCACGCGCGCTGGCGAGCGGGCGCTGGTGGCGCAGGGCGGCTACCACGGCCTTGGAAACACCCGGTACAAGAGTTCAGTCAACCGCACGCCCCGGCAGAGCACCCCGGGCAGCGAGGGCGACCGTCGCCGGCTTAGGCTCGAGCTCAAGTTGCTTGCGGATGTCGGGTTGCTCGGCTACCCCAACGCTGGCAAATCCACCTTCGTGCGGGCTGTGTCAGCGGCCAGGCCAAAGGTCGCGGACTACCCTTTTACAACCTTGATCCCAAGCCTCGGTGTGGTGCGCATCGAGCAGCACCGCAGTTTCGTGGTTGCCGACATCCCCGGCCTGATCGAGGGCGCAGCGGAAGGCCAGGGGCTTGGTACCCGCTTTTTGCGGCACTTGGCCCGTACAGGGCTGTTGTTGCACATGGTCGACGTCGCGCCATCTGATGGTTCAGACCCGGCCGAGACCGCGCCCAAGTTGATCAATGAGCTTGTTCAGTACAACACTGAGCTCGCAGCCAAGCCGCGTTGGCTGGTGTTTAACAAAACAGATTTACTGCCCGCCGAGGAGTTGGCCGCGTGCGTCGAGCGCGTGACTACAGCGCTCGATTGGCAGGGCCCGGTGCACAAGGTGTCAGCCATTGCAGCCGACGGCACGCTCGCGCTGTGTCAGGCGATCATGATTCACCTCGAAGCCGAGTGGGCGGCGCTTGAGGACGCAGCGGACGGGGGCGCCGATGCAGCGCCGTGATCTCCAGCACGCCAAGTGCTGGGTCGTCAAAATTGGCAGCTCGCTACTGACCAATGCCGGCCAAGGCCTCGATGACCGCGCGGTGGCGGCGCTGGCGTCGGGTGTCGCGTCGCTGCGCGCCGACGGTTGTGATGTGGTGTTGGTGTCCTCGGGGTCAATCGCCGAAGGGCTCTCGCGTCTGGGACTGGCCGAACGACCGCGTGCCTTGCACCAGCTGCAAGCTGCGGCGGCCGTGGGGCAGATGGGTTTGGTTCAAGCCTACGAGACTGCATTTGAAGGTCACGGCATTCGCACAGCGCAAATTTTGCTCACCCACGATGACCTTGCGGACCGCCGGCGCTACCTCAATGCGCGCGGCACCCTGCGCGAGCTGCTCTCGCTCGGTGTGCTGCCTGTGGTCAATGAGAACGATACGGTCACCACCGATGAAATCCGCTTTGGTGACAACGACACGCTAGGCGCGTTGGTGGCCAATTTGATCGACGCGGACGTGCTCGCGTTGTTGACCGACCAAGCCGGACTCTACGACAGCGACCCACGGCAGAACCCGGCTGCACAATTAATCCAGTCTGGGCGTGCCGGAGACCCAGCCTTGCACGCGCTCGCCGGCCCCAGCGGCACCGCTGTTGGTAGCGGTGGTATGGCCACCAAGATTTTGGCCGCTGAGAAAGCGGCACGCTCTGGTGCGGCCACCTTGATCGTCGGCGGCGACCAGCCCAACGTGCTCGACCGCTGTCGACAGGGTGAGCCGCTCGGCACCTTGCTCAGCCCGCTTGAGGAACCTTTGCTAGCTCGCAAGCGCTGGCTGGCCAGTCAGTTGAATGTGCGCGGCGAGTTGCGCGTTGATGATGGCGCGGTGCGGGTACTCACAGGCGCTGGCTCGAGCTTGTTGGCGGTTGGGGTGGTAGCGGTCTCGGGCGAATTTCAGCGCGGAGACTTGGTGCGGGTGGCGGATGCGAACGGCGTAGAGGTGGGGCGTGGCCTGTGCAACTACAGCGCGACCGAAGCGGGCCAGATTGCGGGTAAATCGTCAAAAGATATTGAAGCAGTGCTCGGCTTCGTGCGTGAGCCTGAGCTCGTCCACAGAGATAACTTGGTGTTGGCGTTGCCCGCCACGTTGTAATTTAGCTGAGGAATTGCGGGCACAAAAAAGCCGGCGCGACGCCGGCTTTCTCTCACGCAGAGTGCGCTTAGCTCGCCAATGATCTCACACGGGCGTTGAGCCGTGATTTGTAGCGTGCTGCCGTGTTCTTGTGCAACAAGCCTTTGCCGACCAGACGGTCAACCTGAGGCACCATTGCTTGGTACGCGGCTTTGGCAGAATCTGAGTCACCGGTGTTAAGGGCTTTGACCACATTCTTGATGGTGGTGCGCGTGCGTGAGCGCATTGAAGCGTTGCGCTGGCGGTGTACTTCTGCCTGACGGGCCCGTTTGCGGGCTTGAGCGGTGTTGGCCAAGGTCGTCTCCAGACGAATTCTGTTTTCGCAGCTAAGCTCTCTAGTATTTGTGATTTCTGCGTCAATGTCAATATCTTCACGCCATTTGGTGGCCCGCCTGTGAGCGACACCGCGCCGCGCAGCCTGATGCGCTCTGGCTTGGTCGTGAGTGTGACGACATTGATCTCACGCGTCGCCGGGCTGATCCGCGACTTGGTGGTCGCCATCACCTTTGGCGCAGGACCCTTGACCGACGCCTTTTTTGTCGCTTTTCGCATTCCAAATCTCTTCCGCAGGTTGTTCGGTGAGGGCGCGGTCTCGCACGCCTTTGTGCCGGTGTTGACTGAGGTAGACGAGCGCGGGGATCCACGCGAATCTCAAGACTTGGTCGCGCATGTGATGGGCACGCTTGGCGCGGTGTTGCTCGCGGTGGCGGCGGTCGGCGCCATCGCGGCGCCGGTGTTGGTCTGGGTGTTTGCGCCGGGCTTCGTCGACGACGCGGGGCGATTTGACCCAGCCGTTGCGATGTTGCGGTTGTGTTTCCCCTATGTGTTTTTCATCTCCTTAGTGGCGGCCGCCGGCGGCGTCATGCAGAGTCGTGGCCGCTTTGCGGTGCCGGCGGCAACACCGATTTTGCTGAACCTGTGCATCATTGCGTCGTCGATTTGGATCGCGCCGAATCTGGAGCAACCGATCTACGCGTTGGCGATTGGTGTGCTGATCGCAGGTGTTGTACAGCTTTCGTTTCAGCTGCCAACCCTCGCCAAGCTCGGCGTGTTGGCGCGCCCGCGCTGGGGTTGGCGGCACGCTGGCACCCGGCGGGTGATGGCGTTGTTGTTGCCGTTTGTGTTGAGTTCCGGGGTGTACCAAATCAACGCGCTGGTGAGCTCTGTTGTCGCCTCACTGCTTGTGGCCAGCAGCGTGAGCTGGCTCTATTACGCCGACCGCCTACTGGAATTTCCGCACGCATTGGTTGGTGTTGCGCTCGGCACGGTGATCTTGCCGCAACTCGCGCGGTTGCACGTGCGAGAAAACACAGCCGCCTTTGCAGGCACCGTTGGGTGGGCGGTCCACGTTGGCTTGCTGATTGGTTTGCCCGCGACGCTCGGCCTTGCAATGTTGGCAGAACCCCTGATCGCAACGCTGTTTCAATACGGTGCGTTTGACGCCCAAGACCGCCATATGGCGGCGCGCGCGTTGCAGGTGCTCGCCTTCGCGCTGCCAGCTTTGATCATCATCAAAGTGTTAACCCCCGCTTTCTCGTCACGAGAGGACACCCGCACACCGGTGCGCATTGCGGTTTGGTGCATGGGGGTCAACATGGTGGGGTGCGTGGTGTTTGGGCTCGGGCTGCACGGGCTGGGCTATGACGCAGCTCACGTCGGGTTGTCGGTTGCAACGGTGATCAGCACCTTTTTGCAGGCGGCACTGCTGTTAATGGCGCTTCGCAAAGTGTTGTCGTGGCAATTCACTGCGGGTGCAGTGTGGCGCACCATGCGACCGCTTTGCGCACTTGGTGCTATGGCGTTGCTGTTGCACGGCTTCACCCCCGCGATGGACTGGTGGTCGGATGCCGATGTGTGGCAGCGGGTGATGCAGCTCGGCGGTATAATTGTCGCGGCGTGTGTGATCTATGTGTCAGTCTTGGCATTGCTCGGCATGCGGCCCGCCGACCTGCGGTCTGTGGAATAGCCCTCGGCGAATTTGAGAATCAATGGCTTGGAACTGATCCGTCACATCCATAACCTGCGACCGCAGCACCGCGGTTGCGTGGCGACCATCGGCAACTTCGATGGTGTCCACACTGGGCACCGACAGGTGCTTGCGGGTTTGCGCGCGCGCGCCGACGCGCTGGCACTGCCAACGCTTGCGATGATTTTTGAGCCTCTGCCGCGTGAATTTTTTGGGGTGGAGCCTGTGCCAGCGCGGTTGACAATATTGCGTGAGAAGCTGCCGCTGCTCGCGAGCGCGGGCGTTGATCGCACCTTGGTGTGCCGCTTTAATCACGCGTTTTCAAGCCAGCCACCTGAGGCGTTTATACGTCATTGGTTGGTTGAGGGCCTCGCGGTGCGCCACCTTGTGGTTGGCGACGACTTCCGTTTTGGTGCGCGGGCCGCGGGCGATTTTGCGATGCTCCAGACTGCGGGCGAACGCCACGGTTTTGATGTTGAATCGACCAGGACTTTTTCCACCGGCGATGCGCGCGTGTCCAGCACGCGAGTGCGTGAAGCGCTTGCAACAGGGGATCTGGCGCAAGCCGAGCTGTTGCTCGGCCGGCCGTACACCGTCTCAGGCCGGGTAATGCGTGGAGACGCATTGGGGCGCACAATTGGTTTCCCCACCGCCAACCTCAAGCCCGGTCGGGCGGTGTTGCCGCTCTCCGGGGTGTTTATCGTTGCCGTCCATGAAGCCGGACAACCGGTGCGCGATGGCGTGTGCAATGTCGGTTACCGGCCCACGGTTGACGGTGCTGCGCCGCGCATTGAAGTCCACGTGCTCGACACCGACCGCGACTATTACGGTCACCACCTGACCTTGCAGTTGAAGCATCGGTTGCGGCCCGAGCGGCGCTTCGACTCTTTCGACGCACTCAAACAGGCCATCGCCACAGACGAGTCGGCGGCGCGTCAGTGGCTGCAAGCAGCCGGTTAGGCGCCTGATTGCGCTACACTGGAGTGTCAACTCAATGACCCTTTTCTCGGCGCTGCCCCGCGCCAAATAACGCCCGCATGCGGCGTGGACGTCCTCCGTGAGCAAAGACAACAATCCTTATAAAGACACTCTAAACCTGCCGGACACAGCATTTCCAATGCGCGGCAACTTGCCCAAGCGTGAGCCCGACCGGCTCGCCGCGTGGCAAGCGATGGATTTACACGGGAAAATTCGTGAGCACAGCGCCGGCCGGCCAAAGTTCATTCTTCACGATGGACCGCCGTATGCCAACGGCGTGATTCACATGGGGCACGCGGTCAACAAGGTGCTCAAAGACATTATCGTCAAGAGCCGCCAGGTGGACGGGTACGACTCGCCCTACATCCCCGGATGGGATTGCCACGGGCTGCCAATAGAGAACAAGGTCGAGCAGGAAGTCGGCAAGCCTGGACGCGATGTCGAGCCCGGCGCCTTTCGTGCGCGCTGCCGCGAGTACGCGCAGGGCCAGATCGACGCGCAGCGGGTCGAGTTCAAACGCCTCGGGATCATCGGTGACTGGGACAACCCCTACCTGACGATGAACTACCAAAACGAGGCGGACTCAGTTCGCGCGCTCGGGCGAATCATCGAGCGCGGCCACGTCTACAAAGGCGTCAAGCCCGTCTACTGGAGCTGGGGTGCACACTCGGCGCTGGCTGAGGCTGAAGTCGAGTACCAAGACAAAGTCTCCAACGCCATCGACGTCCGGTTTCCGGCAGCCGATGCTGCGTCTTTCCGCGCGGCTTTTGGCGCCGAGGGAGACAAGCCCGTTTCGGTTGTGATCTGGACCACAACCCCTTGGACCCTGCCGGGCAACCTCGGGGTCAGCCTGCATCCAGCGCTCGAGTACGCCTTGGTTGAAGTTGACCTCGGGCAGGGCGATGAGCAGATTGTGTTGGCAGCTGACATGGTCGAGTCGACCATGGCGCGCTACGGGGTCTCGGCGTGGCAGGTGGTCGCAACGGTCACAGGTGAAGCTCTCGATAAAATGCAATTGCGGCACCCGTTCTATGATCGCAATTCGCTTGTGATGCTCGGCGAGCACGTGACAACCGAAGCCGGCACCGGCGCGGTGCACACGGCGCCGGATCACGGTGTGGACGATTTCAATGTCGGCCGCCAATACGGTTTGGAACTGCTCGAATCGGTCGACGACAACGGCTACTTCCGCGAGCGCGTCGAACTCTTTGCCGGCGAGCACGTGATGAAAGTGGACGCGCACATGCTCGAGGTGCTGCGCGAACACGGCGCGCTTGTCAAAGCGGCCAAGTACGAGCACAGCTACCCGCACTGCTGGCGCACCAAGACCCCAATCATTTACCGCGCCACCCCCCAGTGGTTTATCAGCATGGACCAAAAGGGCCTGCGGCAGACCGCGCTCGATGAAATTGCCAAGGTCAATTGGGTGCCGGGCTGGGGTCGAGCGCGCATCGAAGGCATGATCGCCAACCGCCCAGATTGGTGTATATCAAGGCAGCGTTACTGGGGTATCCCAATTCCGCTCTTCGTGCACAAAGAGACAGGCGAGCTGCACCCCAATACACAGGACGTGATCGAGACGGTGGCCGGTCACATCGAAAAAGGTGGTATACAAGCCTGGTTCGACCTCGACAGCGAAACGCTCATCGACGACGCGTCACAATACAGCCGTGTCTCGGATGTGATGGATGTGTGGTTTGATTCGGGTACCACTTTCTTCCATGTGTTGCAGCGCCGGGACAACCAGACGTATCCCGCTGATATGTACCTCGAGGGCTCCGATCAGCACCGGGGTTGGTTCCACTCGTCTTTGCTCGCGTCCTCCGCAATCAACGGCCATGCGCCGTACCGGCAAGTGCTCACCCACGGTTTCACTGTGGACGAGAAGGGGCACAAGATGTCCAAGTCGCTCGGCAACAGCATCGAGCCGCAGGAAATCATCAAAGAGCTCGGTGCCGACATCGTCAGATTGTGGGTTGCATCAACCGACTACAGCGGCGAGATCAGCTTGTCGCGTGAAATACTCAAACGCAACGCAGACGCCTACCGGCGCATTCGCAACACTGCGCGCTTTTTGTTATCGAACCTAAACGGTTTTGAGCCCGCGAAAAATGCGGTGACGGACGCCGAGATGCTGGCGTTGGATCGCTGGGTGTTGGATCGCGCAGCCTGTGTGCAAGATGAGATCAAAGCCGATTACACCGCCTATCAATTCCACCAAGTGGTGCAAAAGATTCACCATTTTTGTGCGGTCGATCTCGGCGGTTTTTACCTCGACATCATCAAAGACCGGCAGTACACCACCGCGAGCGACAGCGTCGCGCGGCGCTCTGCGCAGACCGCGTTGTATCGCGTGGCCGAAGCGTTGGTGCGGTGGATTGCACCGGTCTTGTCATTTACCGCCGACGAGATCTGGGAGCACCTGCCAGGTGAACGCTCGGAGTCGGTGTTGCTCGAAACCTGGTACACCGATTTGCCACGGCTTGACGAAACCAGCGGGTTGTCTCGCGAGGCATGGCAGCGCGTGGTCGCGGTGCGGCTGGCGGTCAACCGCGCGCTTGAAGACGCGCGCAACGCCAAGCAAGTGGGTGCCTCCTTGGAGGCGAATCTCACGTTGTTTGCTGATGATGCCACGGTTGATATTTTGCGAAGCCTCGGTGACGAACTGCGTTTTGTGACGCTCACATCAAGCGCGCAAGTGGCTGGGCTGGACGGCGCAGGCGAAGACGCGGTGTCACTCGAGCTGCAGGGCGGGGAGCTCAAAGTTGTGGTCTCAGCCTCAGCGCACGAGAAGTGCGTGCGTTGCTGGCACCGCCGCGAAGATGTCGGTGCCAACACCGAACACCCGGCGCTGTGCGGGCGCTGTGTTGAGAATGTCTTCGGTGCGGGTGAGACGCGGACCTACTGCTGATGCGTTTGCTGTTGTTGTTCGGGTTGAGTGCGGTGCTGTTGGTGCTGGATCAGCTGACCAAACAGGCCGCTTTGAGCCAGTTATTGTACGGGCAGCCGGTACGGGTCACATCGTGGTTCAACTGGAATCTCGCGTACAACGCCGGTGCGGCCTGGAGCTTCCTCAGCGAGGCCGGTGGCTGGCAGCGGTGGTTTTTTATCGTGATCAGTTCGGTGGTGAGCGTCGTGCTGGTGGTTTGGATGTGCCGTGCTTGGCGACGCGAGCCGCTGCTCACCCTGAGTCTCGCCTTGATACTCTCCGGTGCAGTTGGCAACCTGATTGACCGCGTGCGCTTTGGCTATGTGGTGGACTTTATTCAGTGGCACTACGGCGGTTTTGTTTTCCCTACATTCAACGTTGCGGACATGGCAATCACCGGTGGCGCCCTGCTGATGGTGTGGGTGTCTTTTCGCGGTGAACCCGGCGCGGCGCCGGACAATGACACGGAGACGCAGTGATGGAAGTTTTGCTGGCCAACCCGCGTGGATTTTGCGCTGGAGTCGACCGCGCAATTGAGATTGTCGAGCGGGCATTGGAGATTTACGGCCCGCCAATCTATGTGCGTCACGAAGTGGTGCACAACAAATTTGTGGTCGACGGATTGCGAGACAAGGGTGCGGTATTTGTCGAGGAGCTCGACGATGTGCCCGATGACTCGACTGTGATTTTCAGCGCCCACGGCGTGTCGCGGGCGGTTGAAGAAGAGGCCACTCGACGCAATTTACATGTGTTTGACGCGACCTGCCCACTGGTCACCAAGGTGCACCTCGAAGTCAATCGCTATGCAAGGCAAGGTCGCGAGGTGATTTTGATCGGTCACGAGGGTCACCCCGAAGTGGTCGGCACCATGGGCCGGTATGACACTCGTCACGGCGGCCGTATTATCTTGATTGAAACCGTCGATCAAGTCGCCGATCTCGAGGTTCACGCGCCCGACGAACTCGCCTTCGTCTCGCAGACGACCCTGTCTGTGGATGATACCCGCGAGATCATTGAGGCGCTCAAACTACGCTTCCCCTCGATCCAGGCACCGCGCACAGACGACATCTGCTACGCGACACAAAACCGACAGGACGCAGTCAAAGATCTGTGTAATCGCTCTGATGTGTTGCTGGTCGTGGGTGCTACCAACAGCTCAAACTCCAACCGCCTGCGCGAACTCGGCGAGCGCAGCGGGATCCCGGCGTACCTCATCGCAAGCGCCGACGCGATCGACCCAGAATGGGTTGCAGGTTCGAGCCGGGTCGGGGTCACAGCCGGTGCGTCGGCACCGGAAGTGCTGGTGCAACAGGTAGTCGAGCGATTGCAGTCGTTTGGGGCGACTGCTGTGGAGGAGGCTTCCGGCATCGAGGAGAATGTGCAGTTTGCCATTCCTCGGCCACTCCGACGGCTCGGCAGCGACGGCAAGCTGATTTAACCTTGTCCGTTTAGTCCGTATCGGCATCGCAACAATTGAAACCTTTGGCGAGTTTGTTGCTTACCTCTAGGGCTGTCTGCACGGTGTGCTAACACCGTGTTACGTCACGTGCACTGGAGCCCTGGATGTCAGAACCGAATACCGATCTCGATTTGCTGGTTGATACGCTAAAACGTTTTGATCCGTTGCAAAATCTGAGTGACGCGCATTTGGCGCAATTGTCTCGTGGTGCTACAGCGTTTACCATGACCAAGCGCCAGCAACTGCTCGCGGCTGATGAACACCGCTGGATGGTGTTTTTGGTCAGCGGTTCTGTCCAGACCAAAACCCATAACGGCGTGGTCGAAACGGTGAAGGGACGTCAGGGAAATCAACCGCCCCTGTTTGACCGCACGCCACGCCCATCCGAATTGATTGTGCTCGAAGAGGCGCAGTTGTTGCGCGTCGACCGCAAGCAGTTCTCGGTGTTGATGAATCAGCAAATTGCCTCGTCAACGCTGGTGCAAGAAATCGACATAGATCAAGAGGCCAAGCCACTTTTTAGCAAGATCGTCAAACACTATGTCGGGCGCACGCTACCGGTGCCGCTGAACCCAGACACCACGGGCCAGATGGTGTCACTGCTCGACGGTGGTCAGTTTAACGGTGACGCCATACTCGACATGATGCGTCAGGACCCCTACCTGACCTTGCACATGACGAGCATTATCATCAAGTCCGGCAAGGTACCCAAAACCGGTATCACCCGGCTAAAGGAAGTGATTAAGTGCGCTGAGCCTATCGCGCACGAACTGGCTGTGCAGCTGCAGGCCGAGCTTGCACAGGCCCCGTGGCCAGAACCCAACACACTGGCGCACGAGCGTTTGACCCGTGCCACCGAATACATGCGCAGCGTCGGGGCGTTTTGCCGCTTGATTGCAGAGCGCATGGAGGACGTGGACCCACTGCGCGCCGAAATGGCGGGCTTTTTGGGCGCCTGCGGCGTTGGCACATTGATCCTGTCGGACGCGGAGATCTGCGAAACGCTCGAGGCCGACGGCAAGCTTGACGACACCGTGTCTCGCGTCAAAGGCTTGGTTTCGGAGCTGGTGTTGATTCAGATGGCAATGGACCCGAAGTTGATCAAGGCGGTTGAACTGTCGACCAGCGGTCGACCCACGCTGTCTCAGGCCATCCAGCTTGGCGACATTTGCCGGGTTGCAGCGGAGTACCTGCCTGTCGACGTGAACGGCAACCGCGTTCAGCTTGTCGATGACTCTGTTCTGATCACGCGCTTGGGCCGCAACGGTCTCGGTCTGCGCGAGCTTGATGAGTTGCTCGAGGCGTGTTTCCCAGCCGGTGACGCACAGCGTCGCATCGCCTGAGGCCATAGCAGCAGTCAGCCGCCTGACACGCGGGCGGTGACGCGGTACCCTAGCGGGCTTTCACACCACTGGCCCGCTGTGTCCAACACCGAAACCTCCGATGACAAA
>CALAMQ010000183.1 GCA_937925815.1 uncultured Granulosicoccaceae bacterium
CATGCCCATTCCGAGGATATCGCAGTTTTTGACAGGCCCGGCCCCGACGATCTCGGTAAAGAACGAGAGCCCGACACCCATGAGCTTGCGGGTCTCGCCGCGTTTGAACTGTTCGACCCGCTCGGCCTGCTCGGCGCGCAAGCCTGCGTAGTCGACAGACGCGAGCGCCTTGTCCCAGGCCGTGTGGTAGTCGCCCGAATCGTATTCCCACCCCAGTGCCGAGGTGTAGGGGAACTGCTCCTTCTTGATGAAATTGATCCGCCGCAACTCGGCCGCGTCCATGTTCAATTCCATCGCCAGCATTTCGATCATGCGCTCGATGAAATAGGCCGCCTCGGTCACCCGGAACGAACACCGGTACGCCACACCACCAGGCGCCTTGTTGGTGTAGACGCCGTCGACGCCGACATAGGCCACCGGAATGTCGTAGGAACCGGTGCAGATGTGGAAAAAGCCCGCTGGGTATTTGGTCGGGTCGGCGCAGGCGTCAAAGGCGCCGTGGTCGGCCGTCACGTGGCAATGCAAGCCCGTGATTTTGCCGTCTGGCGTCGCGGCGATCTTGCCTTTCATCCAGTAGTCACGCGCAAAGGCCGTGGCCATCAGGTTTTCCATACGGTCTTCCACCCACTTCACGGGCAGCCCAGTCACAATCGACGCGACGATAGAGCAGACGTAGCCCGGGTACACCCCGACCTTGTTGCCAAAACCACCGCCGATATCAGGCGACACCACGCGGATGTTGTGTTCCTCAATCCCCGAAAGCAGTGACGCCACCGTGCGCACCACATGAGGCGCCTGAAAGGTGCCGTAGAGCGTGAGCTTGCCGTTGACCTTGTCCATGCTCGCAACCGAGCCACAGGTCTCGAGCGGACAGGGGTGGGTGCGGTGGTAGTAGACCATCTCTTCCACCACGACCTCGGCGTTGTCGATGACTTCCTCGGTCGCCGCCTTGTCCCCCTCCTCCCAGAGGAAGATGTGGTTGTGGTGGCGGCGCGCACCGTGTGCGCCGTCGGCACCGGCTTCGAGGTCCTCGCGCAAAACCACATCCGATTTCAGCGCTTCGAACGGGTCGACCAACACCGGCAGTTCTTCGTATTCCACTTCCACGAGATCGACCGCATCGGCCGCGACATAGCGGTCGCGGGCCACGACAAACGCAACCTCCTGGCCCTGAAAGAGTACTTTGCCGTCGGCCAGCACCATCTGCTTGTCGCCGGCGAGCGTCGGCATCCAGTGCAGGCTCAGCGGTTCGAGGTCCTTCGCGGTCAAGACCGCGACCACGCCGTCGAGCGCCATGGCGGCGTCGGTGTTGATCGACTTCACGCGGGCATGGGCATAGGGCGAGCGCACGAAATCACCGTGCAACATGCCCGGTAATTTGATGTCGTCAACGTAGTTGCCCTTGCCCTGGGTGAAGCGCACATCTTCGACGCGTTTGCGCTTTGAGCCCAGTCCCTTGAGGTTTTCGACCCGCGTTTCGCGGTCAAGCGCTACGTCACTCATTCTGCAACCTCCTGCTCGGCGTTCATTTCATCCGCCGCGGCGAGTATGGATTTGACAATGTTCTGGTAGCCGGTACACCGGCACAGATTTCCGGCCATGCCAAAGCGCACCTCAGCTTCTGTTGGCGTGGGGTTTTCCTCGAGCAGTTTGGCGGCGCGGGTGATCATGCCCGGCGTGCAGTAACCACATTGCAAGCCGTGGTGCTCGCGGAAGCTGCGCTGCAGCGCATGCAGTGAATCGGGTGTCCCAAGGCCTTCGACGGTGGTGATCGAGGCGCCGTTGGCCTGGGCGGCAAAGACCGTGCAGGCCTTGACAGACTTTCCGTCCATCAACACCGTGCACGCGCCGCAGTGCGAGGTTTCACAGCCAACGTGGGGGCCGGTGATGTCGAGCCGCTCGCGCAGCACGTAGATAAGAAGCTCGCGGGGTTCCGCCAGCAGGTCGTGGGTCTGGCCGTTGACAGTGACCGAGATGGGCATTTTCTTCGACATGGTGTTCTCCTCAGGCCCGTTCCCAGGCCCGTGCGATCGCGCGGGTCAGAACCGAAGCCGCGGCGTGGCGTTTAAATTCCACGGGGCCGTGGTTGGATTCGTAGGGCTCGATGTCGCCGAGCATGGCGTCGACTGCGGCCTTCACAGCGGCCTCGTCGCAGGCGCTGCCGATCAGGGCCCGACCGGCGGCCTCGGACCAGACCGGCGTGTCGCTGAGGTTGGTCATCGCGATGGAGGCGGACCCGACCGCGTCACCAGCACGGGTCAGAACAACCGCAGCGGCGGCCGTGGCGTAGTCGCCTATCTTGCGCTTCTGCTTGACGTAAGCGTGGCCACCGGAAGGTGCTTCAAAACGCACCGACACCAACACCTCGTCGTCGCGGCGCTCGGTCATGTAGGCCGCTTCGTAGTAGTCGCGAGCAGCTACTGTGCGCTCGCCCTCCGGCCCCTGCAGCAGGATGCTCGCGTCCAGACACTGCATGATGCCGGGCATGTCGTTGCCCGGGTCACCGTTGGCAAGGTTGCCGCCGACGGTGCCCATGTAGCGCACCTGGGGGTCGGCGATTTCGAGCGCGGCCTCGCGGATCAAGGGTGCGACCGATGCCAGCTCCGCGTGATCGATCAGCGCGTGTTGCGTGACCATCGCACCGAGCGTCACCTGGCTACCCGCCACCGTAACTTCTTGTAGACCGCTCACATCCTGAAGGTCGATCAGGTGGCCCACGTCCGCCATGCGGAGCTTCATCATGGGGATCAGGCTGTGGCCTCCGGCCAGCACCCGGGCTTCATCGCCGTGGGTTTCTAACAACGATATGACCGACTCAAGGTCGGTGGGTCGGTGGTAGTCGAACGCCGTTGGGATCATCGTGTGCCTCCGGTTCGTGACGCATTGCGAGTCACAAGACCATACGAAAGCCCAACGTTAAACTCACCTCGATTCAATGAGTTGGCGCGAGTTGCGCACGAATTGCGACTATCGCCGCACGAGTGGAGACCGCCTTAGACGCCGAGTGCGGCTCGAACTTCACTCAAGCGCGAGCGGCTGACAGGCACGCGCGTCAGTCCCGGTGCTTCGAAGTAACAGACCGCGCTGTCTTTCTGACGCTCGAAGCCCCGGACATGGTCCGGGTTCACGAGGTAGCTGCGGTGGGCCTTCATCAGAGGTGACGGCGTCAGCCGTTTTTCAGCTTCAGTGATCGACCAGATGCAATGGCGTTTACCCGCGTCAGTATAGAGTTGCGTATGGTGACCCTCGGCCCGGACCGCAACCACGTCTTGGACATCGATGAACCAAGTCTTGCCGTCTTCTTCGTAAGGGATCTGCCGCACAGTGCTGTGTGCCTGCTCACCGTTCTCGGCAGCCTCGCCAAATTCGGTGGACTCAGCCTTTTTTGTTGGCTCCTCGGACCCATGCAGGTCCAACTCCGACACCGCCTCAGACTCTGGACTGAGGAAGGTCACTCCCGAAAGCAGGAAGGCCCCGCAGAGCACAAAGCTCGTGAGAATAACCCCTAGGGCCATGATGTCGTTACTCAGCTGCGGACCCACTGCCAAAACGTTGGATTCAGCAACAAAGCGTGTACCCGCCATTGCAATGAAATGAACCGACACCACAGCAACCCCAAAACACAGGGTGCCAATCAAGATATTGCGTTGACTGCGCTGGCCGTACGCAATTGCCACCGCCGCGACATTCAGCCCGCACGACGCCAGACCCGCAAGCACGACGCCGATTGGCGAGTAGACAGCACGCGCCATCTGCAACCCCGCCATACCGATGTAATGCATTGCAACGATGCCAAGACCCACAGTCACCCCGGCGAGAGTCAGGGTGAACCGCGTCCGTGGATAGAAATGCAGCATCAAAAGCGCCACACCTACAACCAAAATGGCAACCAGTGCAGACGCCAGCGTGATCGCCGCATCGTAATGAAACGAAATCGGCAACTGCATGCCCAGCATGGCAACGAAATGCATCGACCAAATGCCGCCGCCCAATGCAACACTGGCAAAGGCCACTGACAGCTTTTTCTGATTGTGCGTGCGTTCGGACAATCCACGCGTCAGAGACAACCCAGTAAAGCCTGCAATCAGCGCCACGCACAGAGACGCGAGCACAAGCCAGTGGTTGTGGGAGACAGCGAGATCGGCCACGTGGATATCGGCTCCGACATGTAAAAGGGAATTGCTCCGCCTACATGCTATTGACAGCCTTCAGCCAACAATAAAACCCGGGCGAGCAGCCACGAGAAAGTTAACACCTCTACGGGATCTGATCCATCCGTGTGTTCACCGTGCAACCAGCACGACAACGAACCTCGCCAAAAAATCCTAATCCATGGGCGAACAGCTACCGATTGATGGCATCGGCCCACTCGCAGACTTCAGTTACCGCCAGGCATCAGCCAGGTAGGCCAGCGCACCGACGTTACGCGTGGAAAACGCCACGTTGCGAGTACGACCTACGCAACGCCAACTGAAAATCAGCTGGCTGATTCGCCGTCCATGACCTCGGCGAAAGCCTTGAAGAAATCGCCCGCAAGCTTACGGGAAGTGCTTTGAATCAAGCGCCCACCGAGTTGTGCGAGCTTTCCACCCACATCGGCTTTGGCCTCGTAACGCAATACGGTGGCACCGTCCTGCTCAGTCAGTGTGACGTCTGCTCCGCCTTTGGCGTGGCCAGCCGCGCCGCCGTTGCCCTGACCTGACAGCGAAAACGCATCCGGTGCACCGGAGCCATCAAGCTCCAACTTACAGCCCATTTTGGCCTTCACCGGTCCGAACTTCAGCACGATCTTGCCTTCGTACTCGGTGTCGGACAGCTTTACAAGTTCGTCACAGCCCGGAATGCACTGCTGCAAAATCGCCGGGTCATTCAGCGCTGCATACACCGCCGCTTTGGGCGCGTTTATCACCACTTCGTCCTGGAGTTCCACTGTCCTCACCACCTCATCGTATATTGACCGTTCGGCTTAAATACGCCCGCCACTGAACCACGCACAGCAATTGGTACGTCAGCAGCAGAACGCGGGCAAAGCCTGCCAGAGATTGTGGCTGTCCACCTGGGCCATCCACCCGGTTACACACCCACAGCCGGCCCAAGAGACACCGAGCGTACAGTGTGATCGTTAACTGAGATCGCAGCAACTGCGACCTGCACACCGCGCAGCCGGACCCCGTCACAGTACCGAACTGACTCGAAGCCAAATCGCGTGAGTAAGCGCTAGACCGTGCGGGAGAACACCTGGATCACCACAACACCCGCAATGATCAACCCCATGCCCGCCATTGCCGCGATATCAGGCTGTTGATTAAACAGAACAGACGCAACGAGGGTGATGAAAATGATCCCAACCCCAGACCAGATCGCGTAGGCGACGCCGACTGGGATCGTCCGAAGCGACAGCGCAAAGAAACCGAAGCACACAACGTATGCCGCTACGCACAGCAGTGTTGGCTTGAGCTGGGTCAAACCATCTGTTGCTTTCAGGGCGTTGGTTGCAATCACTTCCGCCACGATGGCGAGTGTCAGGTAGAGGTAGGCCACGGATTCATCGGGTCTTCAGAGGATCAACCAGTATAGCGGCCAGTTCATGCTTTTACTGTGCGTGAAACTCCGCGCAGTAACAGACCGTTCACACACCTTGAGCAACAACTATCAAACCAAGGGCTGGCAGCCCCTACTGTCTGATAACGCGGCTCAACTCTCCCGTGGTTTATCCAGCAACCAACGCAGATGCACTGAGACCGTTGGCCACTCCGCTGCGATCACCGAATACACTGCGGTATCGCGCACTGTGCCGTTCGCCATGATCATGTGCGAGCGCAGCACACCGTCAAATTTGGCGCCGATGCGTTCGATGGCGCGGCGGCTTTGCTGATTGAGAAAGTGGGTGCGCAACTCCACCGCAATGCAGTCTTGGGATTCAAAAGCATGGCGCAATAGCATCCACTTGCACTCGGTGTTGATATGCGTGCGCTGGACTGCTCGCCGACACCATGTAGAACCGATCTCCACGCGCCGCGCAGCGGGATCGATATTCATGAACGTGGTCATACCAACCACCTTATCGAGCTGCGCATCAAACACCGAAAACGGCAACATCGACCCCGCCGCTTGCAGCGACAAACGCCGCTCGATTTCCGCTTCCATCTCATCTGCACTGGGAACCGTGGTGTACCACAGCCTGTGCAACTCGCCGTCGCGTGTCGCGTCAACCAAATCCGGCAGGTGGTCACGGGAGAGCGGCAGCAAATGCGCGTGCTTGCCTTGCAATTCAACGGGTGACATCCACGGGTTCATGGTCAGCTCACATGATCAATCGGTTGCACAGTGTCCGCCGGTGCTATGGAAGACACAAGACCCATAAATGCCGAATACACAGAGCCATTCAGCGGCTCTAGACGCCACCTACTTGGTGATGAGTTCGAGACGGCCAATCCATGCGGTACCATAGCCCTCGCAACAGCTGACACACGACTAACGATACCGACGGAAACCAGCACATGAAACTCTACTATGCACGCGGCACTATCGCGCTCGCCACGTTAATTGTGCTGGAAGAAATCGGCGCGCCCTTCGAGGTTGAAACCTTGGACTTCAGTCGATCAGAAGAGAACAGCAGCACCTACCTGGGGGTCAACCCCAAAGGCCGCGTGCCAGCGCTCGCCACCCCTGACGGCACACTGACAGAAACCATCGCCCTGCTGAGCTGGCTTGCAGAGAGCCACCCGGCGAGCGGTCTGATGCCTGTTGGGCACTTCAAACGCGCGCAGTGCTTGGAGTGGATGAGTTATTTTGCAAGCACGGTCCACGTCAACCACGCCCACCGCATGCGCGGCCACCGCTGGGCGGATGAACAAAGCTCTTTTGAAGACATGCAACAGCGCGTGCCAGGTAACATGCTGCAAAGCCTGCAACTCGTCGAAGAGGCACTGAACGACAACTGGCTGCTGGGCCACGACTACTCCGTCTGCGACCCCTACCTCTTCACATTGTGCACTTGGCTGGAAGGCGACGGCGTCGACGTCGCTGCCCTGCCCCGCATCGCAGACCACATGACCCGCATGCACGAGCGGCCATCGGTGAAGCGGGCGCTTGCACGCTAAAACGCGTGACCACTCAATATCGCGCTCAGCAATGACACGCTGTAGTTACCGGATTTGCATTTAGAATGCGTCGCGTAACGTCAAGATAATGCACAAGCTACTGTTAAGAATGTTGGCGGCGCAAAAAAAACCGCTGCCTTTTCCACAAATCAAGAATTCTCAGACGTTTCTTTAGGAGGGCTTCGACGCACGCATCGCCCTGAAGTCATCGCGGTCGAGAACACGCCGCAGGTTTTCAAGGCCCGGCAACATCGCCGCCATAGTCTGGACATCGACCTCGGCTGTGAACGCTTCGAACGCCGGCTTGAGATTGGCCAATATCTCGGGCAGTGCTGCGCGCCCTTTGTCACTCAAGCGAACGCGCTTTCCGCGACCGTCAGTGGGGTCGGGTGAAATGATAATTAAGCCCCGCGCGTCTAGCCGCTGCAGGGTGTTGGTCATCGCGCCCTTGGTGACCTGCATCGCCCGAGCCAGCGCCAGTGGCGTCGGCAACACGTCCGGCGGGTGCCGCCACAGGTGCATCAACAACGTGAATTGCGCGTAGGTCATGCCGTCCGCCAAATGGCGCTCAACAAAGTTGCGCGAGAGTTGCTCAATAATACTGACTTCGGTGAAAAACCGAACCGGTACGGCGAAATCTGACATGGCTCAAGGCGAGGTGGCTGTGACCTAAGGTTACGCTAGCGCGGCCCTCGACAACACCGGCCGCGTTGACATCTCCATTCCAACCCTCAAGCGTTTCGCAACCGCGTCTCCAGCGGCCAACGAGGCGCTTGCTCAGGCGGCGTTGCGTAACCAACACGGGCCCACATCTGAACCGTCTCGTCGGCTGTCGCACCAAATTGTTCGCGCGCCTCGGTGTACAAGTCCGCCATCTCGGGGAATTCCTGCAACGCTTGACTCATGGGCTGCATTGCAAGACCGGACAACGTGGCTGCAAGGTTCAACCTCAAAAATGCGGCCCCGGCGCGCACCTGATCCAACCGCGAATTGCCAGACGAGACCAACCACACATGGCCGTGCCCGGTCTCCAGCTCCTGCGAGAGCGCCCTGCCCGATTGACGCGCGCGGCCATTGAGATCGCGCAATCCCGCGTGCGAGATCAATCTAAGACGGCGCATCCATTCAAAGAACGAACCGCGCAACGCGATGCCATCCGGGTTTGCGGCGGCTTCACGCTCGCCAATGCGCATCAGCTCTGCGCTCTCAAGATACGCCGCATCCTTGTCAATCTCCCGCTCAAACGCCCGCACAGCCATCGCGTTGAGCCCGCCCACTGTTGCCGGATCAACGGTTTGCCCCCAACGCAGCCCACTTTGCAGGCCTGTGGCATCAACAACAGAGGCCAACGTCTCGGCTTCAACAACCGTGGCATCGTACTCACCGCGGGTCGTGCGTCGGTCTGCTGCAGCGGCAAAGAGCGGATCCGGCACGGCATCACCCGGGATCAATTCAAATTCTGCAACTGGCCGGCCATCAAGGGCGTTCGCGTTACTGCCTTGTGGGAACCAGTCCACCACCAGGCGCTCACCCTGCTCAGCAGCGGCCAGGCGCAGCAACTCTACGAAGGCACCGAGACCAATCGTAATTTGCCGTTCTTGAGGGTCTGTGACGGGCAACTTCCGCGTCGGATCCGCGTAGAGCGTCGCACGGCGGTCACCGTGTAACGCCACCTGCCAAGGCTGGCGGTTGTGTGGATTCGGTGCCAACAGAGCCCAAGACAGCGATCTCACCATCGGGGTGTCACCGGTGCCCGCCCTCGCCCAGGGCGCGGCGGGATCGTGTTCGACCTCAGCAGTGCAACCGGACAGAAGTGGAGACGTAATGACAGCGGAACTGCCCAACACAACTAAAAAGCGACGACGGTTCATGACGACCCCATTATTGTTCAACGTTGAACCATTATCGACCGAAACTCGATATAGTTCAACATTAAACTATGAGATACGCGCAAATCGGCCTCGCCACCCTGCCCACAGGCACAACACATATGTGACAGGGGACGAACCTCACAGCTATCTGACGGGTTTCTGTCAACGGCAGCACATCACGCTCGATCTACAAACAGCGAGACGGCCTGTCATTCAACGAATCGAGCCAGAAGCGCCCGTCAGGAGAACACGACGGTATCCACTGCGTTGCGCAGCACCCCACCCCACACCATCCAGCGCATATGCCCGTGCACCAGTAGAAGGGACACCACCGCTAACAAGCCGACCGAAACAAGTTGAATAGGTTGTCGCATTGCCAGCACGCCAAATCGCAGTGCTGCGTAACACAGAACGAAGGCCGCCATGGCGTGAAAGCCGATCCAACGACCGTGGTCAAAGCCGACAGGAAAAAGCGGCAAAAAAAACAACACTGGTGTCAGAACGAGGCCGCATGCCAAGCGGGGCCGAGTGCAGTGTAGAGCGATATACAAGCCTGGAAGAAGACTCACGACGTAGCCCACGACAAAGTGGCTCACCGTTTTAACACCGGTGTGCGCCACAACACGGTTCGTTGCATCAGCGGCGTCACGGCCTAACCACGAGATTGCCCCGTTGCACATGTGCGACGACAGCCCACGTTCAAGCAACGGCTGGCACACTCGCATGGGGTCGACGCTGTGACTGTACAAAAATCCGTATGCGGCACACGCCAAGGCGAACACCAGCGTGACCAGTAGCACGACCAGCCTGCCAGCACCCAGACTATTTCCTTGCCGAGACAACACAGCCAGCGCCACAAAAACGGGGTAAAACAACACGGTCGCTTCGTGTGCCGCAACCGACAAGACAAATAGCACGCAGCCCGCCCACTGCAATATCAACCGGTCACGCGATAAGCCCGACAAATAAACGCACAGCGCGAGGTAGGTGATGAGTTCCTTGCGAACAGACCCCTGCGGATCAGCGAGCCAAAACACAACAAACAGCGACGAGGATAACGCCAGCACCGCCACAGAACCGTCCCGTTGACGCCACACCCAACGCGCAAGGAATGCGTAGAGCGCACTGACCATAAGCACTTACGCCGTGACTACGAGCCACAGTAAATCAGCACCGCTTGTGTCAGCCAGCCAAACAAAGAAGTCCCCGCTGACGCTTCGGCGAATTGGGCCACCGCCGCTGTTGATCAGCCAGTCGCCTTGCTTCCACTTATTGCCACCAGCCAGCCCATCTTGGACAAGCTGATAACAAACGTAACACCACGACACCAAAACCAACGCAACCACAGCAGAGCGTACATATAGCGGCTCTGTAGCACGGGTCCTGGGAGCGGACAAACCCATCACAGCCGTCGCGTCGCCACGATGATGGCTGATGTAAACACCCCTGGTAAGCCAGACGCCCCAGAAGGTAAGCACGGTTCAGTCTCTAACACGCCTGTTCTTTCGACCCCACTATCTCTTCTGCTTGCCTTGTCCGTATATTGAGACAGACTTGCGTAAGCGGAGAGGGATAAAAAACCTTTTTCCGCAAACCTAAGCAGTGTGTGAGCTGCCTGCGTCTCATATCCAAGGCGTTTCCAACAGGCAGGCTAGCGCAGCACGATGAGCCGCACTGCCACAGGTTTCTCAAAAACACGCCTTGAACCGTTGGCGCAGTTAGACCGAAACCTTTTGACGGCCAGTGCTAGCGCGCACCCAGATGCTCAGTGCGATAGCCGTCGCCGACACAACTTTCATCACGGTGCCAAGCGCAATGTGCACACAACCGTCCAAATCGAGTAGCAGGAAGTAGCGGATGTCATCATCATGCTACCAATGCGCAACGAATGGGCTATCCCGCTGCGGCTTGCGACACACACTGATTTGCGGTGCACCCAGAACATTCAGGCTATTCTGGCACTCGCACGAAATTTATCGCGACACCGCCACAGCCAATCCGTCGATGTCATCAGGGCGGTGAATCATCAGCAAGCAGCCGCTTGGCCGCGTCTACGCTGACATCGCCATTGGCTACCAATTGCGCCGCTATTGTCGACGCTTGCGCAGACCTGAAACCTGCGGCAATTGCGATGTTTCGCGCGTGCAACGCCATGTGTCCGCGCTGGATACCTTCGGTGGCAAGGGCTCGCAACGCACCGAGGTTTTGTGCCAAGCCAACCGCTGCCACAACTTGGCCAAGCTCATTCGCTGAACTCACACCGAGCACAGCCAGCGCGGCGCGGGCAGCTGGGTGAGTGCGGGTTGCGCCGCCCACCAGCCCGAGTGCCATCGGCAGGCAGATCTCACCGTGCAAGCGTTGATCAGGTGTCATGCGCCAGCGCGTCAACGCGGTGTAGTGACCGGTGCGCGCCGCCCAGGCGTGCGCCCCAGCTTCAACTGCACGCCAGTCGTTGCCAGTGGCGAGCACAACCGGATCAATGCCGTTCATGATGCCTTTGTTGTGCGTCGCGGCGCGGTAGGGATCGCGTTCCGCGAAACGCGACGCGCGGACGATTGCGCGAGCGAGCGGTTCGTCGATCGCGCTCCGAGGGACGCGGACGCGGACGCGGACCAAGCGCTGATCCGCGAGGTTGCTCAAGATCCGCAGACCCATGGTCCCGCGGGCGAGCCCCGCGATCGTCGGC